>NZ_JBBGZQ010000009.1:0-168160 GCF_037572595.1 Chryseobacterium sp. MYb328
TATGTTGCAAACTGATTTATAGAATATTTGCTGTGGTAAAAAGAGAGGCACCTTTTGTAAATTTAACAAGATATAATTTGCATATGTCTTAGAATACACGAATAAAAATCATTCGTGCATTCATGGCTATTGAAATCTACCCTTATTACAGATAAAAATTTCTTCTTTTTCCATAGATTAAGGATAGACTATAGGCCATAAATCTGTATAATTTGAAACTAAAATAAGAGGAAAATGTGTTGTAAAGATTATATTGTAAGCAGTAAAAAACAATAATTTTTAACTCAATTACACGATTATTTTTTGCCACGAATGCACGAATAAAAATCATTCGTGCATCCGAGGCTATTGAAATCTACCCTTATTACAGATAAAAATTTCTTCTTTTTCCATAGATTAAGTATAGACTATAGGTCATAATCTGTATAATTTGAAACTAAAATAAGAGGAAAATGTGTTGTAAAGATTATATTGTAAGCAGTAAAAAACAATAATTTTTAACTCAATTACACGATTATTTTTTTGCCACGAATGCACGAATAAAAATCATTCGTGCATTCGTGGCTATCGAAATTTACCCTTATTACAATAAAAACTACAGATAAAAAACTTCTTCTTTTCCATAGATTAAGGATAGACTGTAGGTCATAAATCTGTATAATTTGAAACTAAAATAAGAGGAAAATGTATTGTAAAGATTATATTACATGGAGTGAAAAATCAATAATTTTAAGTCAATTACACGAGTATTTTTTGCCACGAATGCACGAATAAAAATCATTCGTGCATTCGTGGCTATTGAAATTTACCCTTATTACAGATAAAAATTTCTTCTTTTTCCATAGATTAAGGATAGACTATAGGTCAAAATCTGTATAATTTGAAACTAAAATAAGAGGAAAATGTGTTGTAAAGATTATATTATAAGGAGTAAAAAACAATAATTTTTAACTCAATTACACGATTATTTTTTGCCACGAATGCACGAATAAAAATCATTCGTGCATTCGTGGCTATTAAAAAATACAGCTATGTAGTAGTAATATTATCTAAATCTAAGGCTCAAAACTCTCGAATTTTCCATTTTCATAGAACAGAACAATACGTTTTATTTTATTTGTTTGATTACCAATAACTTGACTTAAAATTTCTTCAGGTGAAGTTTCTAATCGCTGAGAATCCGATATTTTTTCAGCAGCTTTATCTGGTGTTGGTATAACCGATTCTCCAGAAGCTGTCAGAGCAGGTTCTGTTTCGGTTTCATCGATTCCGAATTCATCATCATCATTCATCATTGTGAAAAGATCGGGTAGAGGTGTTGTTCTTACCTGATCTTCTTCAGGCTGCTCTTCAGAAATTTTTATTTCCGGGACTTCTGATTTCAGCATTTCACCTTCACCAGTGACCAGCCAGTCCCAAAGAAGCTCGGGGAAACGGGATTTTATTTTTATGATAAACTCTAGTGACGGTTTATTTCTTCCGGACGTAATATGCGAAATTGAGGAACGCTGTACATCGATTTCATCTGCAAACTCAGATGGGGTAAATTGGGAGTACTCTATTACTTTTGAAATTCTTTCGTTTAAACTCATAAAAATAAGCCTTTAATTATGTTACAAATGTAACCTATAAAATTTACAAAAGCAAAACACAAATGTAAATAGTTTAAAATATTTTTAATATACAAATGTAAATAGCATATAATTAACTGTATTTTATATGTTTATATGTAAATTACAAATGTATTATAATACTATATATATTAAATTTCATTTATCCTAAAATAATGCCTGGCAGTTAATTTCCATTAAACAACCTTTGAAAAGGTGATTATAAATGTAAATTTCAACCTATAATAGTCCATTTTCTGTTTGATTTATGTTACGATATTTCTATTTACATAAATAATCCGATATACATTTGAAAATAGAGTAGTAAATAACCTAAATCATCGTTATAATACTATATAGAAAGGATTACAACAGATATACATCCGTAAATTACTTATGTAAAATCCAATTTAATGGCATTTTTTAAGATAATTGAGGGATAAATTTCTCATGCCGGGTAAATTAATTTTTGGTTAAGTTTAAAACTCTCAAGAAAATCAATTTAAGCTAAATTTTCATGCTATTTTAAAATTTTTTACTTTTTTACATTTGTATAAAAGAATAAATAATATTGTTTTCCATATTTTATGTGTTTAAAAAAAGCATACCCATTTGGCCTAAAACAAGGGTTTTATCACTTAAAGTATTCTTATAAATACTGTTTAGATGGATTTCATAACTTATTGAATTTAAGCATTTTATATAATATTGTTTGAATTATTCGCAATCCACAATTTTATCAACAGACATTTTGTCCATACAGACTGTTTAACAATGTTACAGATGGTAATAGGCAAGGAACGGGTAAAATTCTATTTTTAACTTTTGTAAATTAAAATCTGTTTACAAAAATTTCTTCAATTTTTATTGGTTTCATGGTGTTTACAAATGTTAATGTTTATTTTTTGCCTCAAAATGGTTAAATTTGATTCCAGTAAATTATTTTTCCAGCAATGAACTTTGAACACATTTATTCTCCCAATCCCGATTTCTCAAATCGCTATATTTCTCCTGAAAAATTATTTTCTTACCTACAGACAAATCTCAGCGATTATATTCAGGAGATCGGAACATCCTATTTAGAGAAACCTATTTATCAATTAAGCATCGGAACCGGAAGCATTCAGATATTGGCTTGGTCACAAATGCACGGAAATGAATCCAATGCAACGCACGCGATGCTTGATCTTTTAACAACCCTTGATAAGGCTCCGGAAATGAAGGAGGATTTATTCAGTAAAATCAGACTGGACTTTATCTTTATGTTGAACCCTGACGGGTCTGAAAAATGGACAAGATTGAATGCTGTGGATATTGATCTTAACCGCGATTTCCATAATGAGGCTAGTAAGGAGATTAAGTTTCTGAAAAAAGCAGCATCATCAAAGAAATATGATTATGCTTTAAACCTTCATGAACAGAGAACCATTTTTACTACTGACGGTATTCATCCGGCTACGCTTTCTTTTTTGGCACCTTCTGAAAATATAGAACGTACAGTTACAGAAAACCGAAAAAAATGTATGGCTGTAATCGGAAGTGTTTATGATCATTTAAAAGAAATGATCCCTAATCAGATCGGGAGATATTCTGATGAATTCTATCCTACTTCTACCGGAGATAATTTTATAAAAGCGGGAATGCCTACTATATTATTTGAAGGTGGTCATTTTGTAGATGATTATACCAGAAATGGTACCAGAAAATTTTATACGATTGCTTTATATTATGCATTAAAAGCAATCAGTGAACTGAACTCGGATATCACAGGTTGGGAAACTTATCTTGATATCCCCGAGAACAGGGAAACCCATTACGATATTATCTACAGAAATGTAAAACTGAATACGGAACATGAATGCATTTTAGATATTGCAGTTCAATATAGAGAAATGAAAGAGGAAGGGAAAAACGAGATTTCTTTTGTTCCATTTGTGATGGAAGCTGGTGATGTTAAAAAAAGAAAAGGCTGGCTGGAAATAGACTGTACGGGAAAGAAATTTATTTCTGCCAATAAATATCCCAAGCTGGATGCAGTAGTGGATTTTAAAATAGAAGATTAAAAATTTCGGCAACCCAAAGGGTTGCCGAAATTGCTTTTTATTTAATTTCTATGAATAAAAACTTAATACTATTTATAGATCAGATTCTTCCAAAATGATACATTATAGGTTTATCTTTTTCCTAATTTTTCAAATTTGTGTAATCTGTAAAATCAGCAAGAGATTTTAATATTTTATTCAATTAGTAAAAATCTTAGTTTACTACCTTAATTCCGCTTGCCAGGAATCTTATTTCTTCTTTAGGTTGTGTAATAGCATCAATTTCAGATTGAGTTTTCTTAGCATCCTCAGCATAATGCTTTTGTTCATCTATGGAAATTACTTTTCTTTCAGCATTCCCTTCCAGAACTACATTTTTACCTTTTAAAGCAGTTGGTACAAAGAAGGCATAG
Organism: Chryseobacterium sp. MYb328; assembly: GCF_037572595.1. Taxonomy (NCBI): domain Bacteria; kingdom Pseudomonadati; phylum Bacteroidota; class Flavobacteriia; order Flavobacteriales; family Weeksellaceae; genus Chryseobacterium; species Chryseobacterium sp. MYb328. The sequence continues at coordinate 4,066 of NZ_JBBGZQ010000009.1, forward strand.
TCTTTCATTTTTACAAAAAACTGAGAGTTATCATCTGTCTGAATAGTCAGCCAGCAGCCTTTTTTTTCACATACATCGGTTACTTTTCCTTTGATAGCTATATTTTCCAGCTTTTTATTTTCTTTTTTAAGTTTCTTTCCCAGTTTATTTACTGTAATAGCTTTGGATTCTGTATTAGCAGCAACTGCTGCTCCGTAGGTGTCTCCCACTAAGGCATTGCCTGCTGGTGGCGAAAATTTCTTCTGTGAGGTCTCCTGAGCAAATGCAAGTGTAGAAGCGCTTACAGCCACCGCAAATAGAATAGCTTTAAATTTCATGTTTAATATTTTTTTCAAAAATACTAATTAATATTGAATCATAAATCGATAAAATTTAATAATAAATAGGTGCTTGCATGAAATGTTAATAAAATTAAAAATGAAAGGTAGATTTGTTTATATTTGACGCCTATACTTGACTATGCAGAAAAAACTGAAACTATGGGATGCCATTATGCTTGTAATGGGATCTATGATCGGAAGTGGAATCTTTATTGTAAGCGCTGACATGATGCGTAATCTGGGCTCCGGCTACTGGCTGATTGTTGTCTGGATTATAACCGGAATTATGACTGTAGCCGCAGCGATAAGCTATGGCGAACTTTCTGCTCTGTTTCCAAAGGCTGGCGGACAATATACTTATCTGAAAGAGATCTTCGGTAAAAGAATGGGATTTCTATATGGTTGGGGGTTGTTTACTGTGATACAAACGGGAACAATTGCTGCCGTAGCGATGGCTTTCGGTAAGTTTACAGCCTATCTGGTGCCCTCACTTAATGATGCAGCACCTATTATCCAAAGTGGAGAATTCAAGATTACATGGATACAGATTTTAGCTATTGCAGTCATTCTTCTTCTTACTTATATTAATACAAGAGGGGTAGAAAGCGGAAAGTTTTTGCAGAATTTATTTACAGGATCTAAAATTTTAGCTTTACTGGGATTGATTGCCGCAGGGTTTATCCTGGTTGATTTCTCTCATTTATCTGAAAACTTCAGTCTGGGAATGGATTCTTTTAATAATCTGAAAAAAGATCTGAGCGGAAACTTTCTGAAAGAAGGTTGGGAGCCTATTGGCGGAATGACCTTAATGGGAGGTATTGCCGCAGCGATGGTAGGTTCTGTTTTCAGTTCTGTAGCATGGGAAAGTGTAACGTTTGTTTCCGGGGAAATTGAGAACCCAAAGAGAAATGTTGTAAAATCAATGATTTACGGAACTTCTGCTGTGATGATTTTATATATAGCCGTTAATTTTGTGTATTTAAATGCACTTGATAGAGATGGTATTGCCTTTGCAACTAATGATAGAGTTGCTGTTGCTGCTTCTCAGAATATTTTTGGAAGTGCCGGAACTATTATTATTGCTTTATTGGTAATGATATCCACTTTTGGCTGCGATAATGGGCTGATCTTAGCAGGAGCAAGGGTTTTTCAGACCATGGCGAAAGACGGAATGTTTTTTAAGTCTGCAGAAAAAAACAATAAAAATGAAGTACCGGAAAATGCATTATGGATGCAGGGAGTCTGGGCTTCTTTACTATGTCTGAGCGGACAGTATGGAAACCTGTTGGATATGATTTCGTTTGTGATCGTTCTTTTCTATATGATTACTGTTTACGGAGTAATTTATTTAAGAATTAAACAACCGGCCTTGGAAAGACCTTATAAAACATGGTTATACCCTGTGACACCTATCATCTACCTTATCATTGGAACTGTTTTCTGTATCCTATTATTAATATATAAGCAGCAATATACATGGCCTGGATTTGTACTGGTATTATTAGGGCTTCCGGTATACTATTTCATCAACCGGAGAAGAGGCGATCAGTAAATTAAGAGAATAAATTCAATATAGATAATGGTTTCAGGGCTTTCAATTCAGTTTGAAGGCCCTGGTTTTTGAATAATATTTTAATTTATTATAACAATTATTAAGTGAAAATGTGTATTTTGGTATTTCGTTTTTAAAGAAGCGGAACCATGAAGTAAAAAACAAAAAGCTATGGATACACCAAATTACAGAATGCCCTTTGTGCCATCCACTTTAATGACCGAAGGAGGAAGTATCGATACCTGCGATATGGGGGAAAGTATTGCCCACAATATTATGCTGCTGATCACTACCAAAAAAGGAGAGAACAGATATGATGAAAACTATGGAAACGATGTTTGGAACCTGGAATTCGACAATGGAGTAACAAGTGCCATCTGGGAAAATGTTTTTGTTAAAAGTCTGAGAAAGCAGATTCAGGAATATGAACCAAGAATTGTACAGCCGCAGATCGATGCCAATATCCAATTTGTAGAACACAGTTACGATACCAAAGAACACACCGAAATCAAAAAGAAAGTAAGAATTGCCATCAATGCCAAGATGGAGGAAACAGGAGATCGTTTCAGTTTTTCAACAGAACTGTTCCTGAGCCCGATGTCTATTGATTAATATTTTTAACAGCGAAAAAAAATTATGAACCTAGATCAGAATATTTATTCCAAAGAATCTGTAAAAGCAAGAATGCTGCAGAATGCAACTAAAGTATGGGGATTAAAAAGCCCACAGTCTTTAGATCCATTTGTAAAACTATTAATTGATGCATTCAGTACAGAAGTTTTCAAAGCGAATAATGAAATACAGACAGTTAATGCCCGAATTCTTGAAAAACTGGCAAAGCTGTTAACTCCATCCATTTATACTCATCCTATTCCGGCTCATGCTGTTGCATTTACACAGCCTTATGATTCTACCGAAGTTTTATTGGAGCACACGGAGTTTTTCTTCCGTAAACAAATGACTTCCACAGTAAAATCGGAATCGGATAAACAACTGAATATTCCTTTTACTCCGGTAGGGAATGTGAGAATTAATAAAGTTCACACTTCAATTATGTTTGTAGGAAACACCTGCTACAGTATTGATGACAGATTCAATAAAATTCCTATTGCAAGATTTAACGGCAGACCGGAAGATTACAGAAAAATTACCGTAGGGGTTGATGTAAGCAAATATGTAAGTGAATATTTTCCTAAATACATGAGCATATTCTGCTCCAATCCCGCATTCGAACATCTGGATTTTGTGTATAAACTGTTACCTTATATTACCGTATCAAGTAACGGTAATCCTTTGTTTGTAAGAGAAGGTTTAAGTTATCTTACAGAAAGTGCCCCGGATGGCTATGAGCAGATGTTTAAAGAACAGTCTATCCGAAGTAAAGTGATTGAAGATATTAAAAGTATCTACCGTCATAAATTTATTGAAATCACAGGACTATCAAACAGTTTGTTTTCAGAGCCAGGACAACTTCCTCAGAACCTGGATTTCCTTGCAGGAAAAGAAGAGATTGTAAAATATCTGGACAACAAACGCTATTTATGGCTTACTTTTGAATTCCCGCCACAGTTTTCAGCAGAGATTCTCGATAACTTCTCATTTGTACTGAATGCCTTTCCAATCTATAACAGAGGATGGAAAAAAACTGAGTACAGCCTTGATATCATGGGGAACAATATTCCTTTGGTGACAGATGAAGGTGAGCATTTCTTATATGTGGATGAGGTTCAGGACGGAGATGGAAGAAAATATACTGAAATACCATTTACACCAGCTGATGATCTTAAAAAAGGATTATATACCGTAAGAAAAGGCGGAATGGAGCGTTTCACCAGCAGAAATGCTGTGGATATGATTGCCAATGTTCTGGAGCTTACAAGAGATGAGATTGCTGCATTTTCCCTTTTAAACAGAGACAATGTAAAAGGTGTTCTCAGCGAAATGTCAGACAAGATGAAGTCTATGGTACAGAAAGTAAATAATGCGAAGAGGAATATCAGACAGGAACTGAATTACGTCATTATGGAACCTGTAGAAAAAACAGACCATACCTACGCCTCTTTCTGGATCACACATTGTACACTGGCCAATCATATGCGCCCCGGAACAGAACTTTCCAATCAGCTGAAATCGCAAACTGTTGTATTGCTTACAGAAACATTGGGTGGAGCTGAAGAACAAAAAGGGACTGACAGTATTCAGGCTTATAAATATGCATTGACAACAAGAGATAAAATTATTTCCCTTGAAGATGTAAAAAACTATTGCCGGATGATCCTGAAAGATGAGTTGAGGGAAGTAAGAGTAAGAAGAGGAACAATGATCAGTAATAAACCTAAAGAAGGTTTTGTAAGGACCGTTGAGGTAGAGATTGTTCCACAGAATTATTCTTTCTACGGAAGAGCATACTGGGAAAATATGGCAAACATTACCAGAAATCAGATTATTGCAAAAGCAATAGACGGTATTGAATATCTGGTAAAAGTAACCAATGAGGATGTTGAATTCCAGGATATGTAAGTTGAAAAATTAAAACAAAAAATATGAAGAAGATTATTGTACTTGCAATGGCCCTGTCTTTGACTGCGACAGTGGTAAGCTGTAAAAAAGGTGCCGGAAAACTGGGGAGTGCAGTTTTAAACATGGGAGGTGAGGCAGATGCAAATGCTGTTATTGATTTTAATAACAACTTTATAGACTCCTATAAAAGTACATCCAAACATATTGAAAGAATCTTAAAATATGCAGATGCAGCAGTAGCCAAATCAAAAGGTGAAAATGTATTGATAATGCCTATCACATTAACCTCAATGGATTATTCCTTTTCAAAGATTAAAGAAATTCCATCAGGGTTTGATAAAGAGAAGACGGCTATTGAAAAAGACTTCAGTATTTATAAGAGTAAAAAGGAAAATATAGATAAAAAAGTTGAAGAACTTAAGTCTTATATGACTTCAGAAGATTATAAAGATGATAAAGGAGCAAAAGCAGAGGCCATCAGAAAAGAAATTGAGGGTGACGTGAATGATTTCTATACTGCAGGAGAGAATATTATGCTTAAGATCAAACCTGCTACAGATGCTGCGGAAGAGGTTATTTTAAAGGATCATCCGATGAAAGAATATATTATTTCCTCCAAAAGTGTAATGAATTCAATGGATTCTGTAATAGACCTTCTTGAGAAACAATATTCAGGGCAGTTCAATGAGGCAGAAGCTCAGAAAAAGTATGATGAATTTGCCAAAGCAGTAGAAGCCAATTCTAAGCTAAATTTTGATGTTAAAGATCAGCAGTATTCCTACAAAAAACCTCAGTTTGAAAGCTTCAACAAAAATGCTTCTAACTTTTTAGATTTGTACAGAAAACTGATCCGGGACGCTAAAGAGAAAAGCAAAATTCAGGACAATGATATTCAGCAGATCGATTCATCGTATGAAAGTGTATTGGGAGCATATAATATCTTTGTAAAGTAACTTTTTTGATTTGTTGTATAACCAACAATCAATTTTAAAATATGTGCCGTAGAAAATACGGCATTTTTTATACTCTATTTATAAAAATCTATTAAAAACTAAACGGTTTAAATGAAAAAAATATTCCTTTTTATATCTCTTTGTATTTTTAGCTTTCAGTTAAAAAGCCAGACAATACAAGATCTGCGAAATAAAATCAAAACGATCATATCAACAAAAAATGCAACAGTTGGAATTTCTGTAAAAGGAATTGAAGATCATGATACCTTAAGTATTAACGGAAATAAAGAAATGCCAATGCTGAGTGTTTTTAAATTCCATATTGCATTAGCAGTTTTAAACCAGGTAGATAAAGGGAAATTGAAACTGGATCAGAAATTTTTTATTAAAAAAGAAGATTTATTACCTGAGACCTGGAGCCCGATCAGGGAAGAATATAAGGAAGGGGATATATATCTTACATTAGATCAGTTATTAAGATATACCGTTTCCCATAGCGATAATAATGGTTGTGATATTCTGCTAAAAATTATCGGTGGAGCTCCTGTTGTTCAGAAATTCATCAATCAGCAAGGTATTAAAGATTTCACTGTAAAATTGAACGAACAGCAAATGAATACCTTTGAATCCTATTTCATTAATACATCAACTCCTTTAGCTACAACAGACCTGTTAGAAAAATTCTACAAAGGGAAAGTTCTGAAAAAGGAAACTACAAAATATCTATATCAGATTATGGTAGAAACTTCAAGAGGACTAACCTGGATGAAGGCCGGCTTACCAACAGGAACAGAATTGGCTCACCGTACAGGAATTTCAGGAAGAAATGATGATAATATAAGAGCTGCCATGAACGATGTAGGAATTGCAAAACTGCCTAATGGGAAACATTTCATTTTATCTGTATATCTGAAAAACATCAATGAAGAAATGAAAGACACAGAAAAAATTATTGCAGATATAGGAAGTGCAGTCTGGGAATATTACATAAACAAGCCATAACCCAAAACTATGAGTGATGAATCCATAATTTTAATCCTCTGATACCTGCTGCTTAACCTATCAATCAGCATAAGAATAATAATCTCCACAATCATCTATGGGCAAATAAGTTCAATAGAAACTGGATTTAGTCCTTTTTTCAATAATAATCAATCATTGGCTTTAGCCAAAACCTATCAACAGCATTTATATAAATATTATTATAGTATCAAATAAAATAAAGTAATATTATAAAAATTTTAACCCTTTCAGAATAAAATAAATTCCATAAAAATTCCGTATTTTTGCACGTTGTGATTTTCAGGCAAACTCACTCCAAATTATGAGCAAATCAACAGAATATATAGAAATTTACGGAGCACGTGAACACAATCTGAAGAATATTAATGTTAAGATCCCGCGCAATGAACTGGTAGTGATTACCGGGCTTTCGGGGAGTGGAAAATCTTCACTGGCTTTTGATACTATTTTTGCAGAAGGACAGCGTCGTTATATAGAAACATTTTCTGCCTATGCACGTCAGTTTCTGGGTGGATTGGAGCGTCCTGATGTAGATAAAATTGAAGGACTTTCACCCGTTATTGCCATTGAGCAGAAAACAACCAATAAAAACCCGCGTTCTACCGTAGGAACGGTTACAGAACTGTATGATTTTCTTCGTCTTCTGTATGCGAGGGTTTCGGATGCTTACTCATTGTCTACAGGGCAGAAACTGGTAAGCTATACTGAAGATCAGATCCTGGATACCATTAAAGAAAACTATAAAGGGGAAAAGATCATGCTGATGGCTCCTGTTGTACGTTCCAGAAAAGGACATTACCATGAACTTTTTGTACAGATGGCTAAAAAAGGCTACGGACAGGCAAGAATTGATGGTGAATTACAGGATATTGAATATGATCTGAAACTTGACCGTTATAAAACCCACGATATTGATATCGTGATCGACCGTTGGATCATCGGAGAAAGTGCTTCCGAAGGCAGAATGGAAAAATCCCTGCGTACTGCAATGGAAATGGGTGAGGGAATCATCGGAATTCAGAAACTGGGAAGCACAGATATAGAATATTTCTCCAAAAACCTGATGGATGCTGACACAGGGCATTCCTTAGCATTACCGGAACCTAATACATTTTCATTCAACTCTCCGAAAGGAAGCTGTCCAAACTGTAAAGGATTAGGAACAATTAAAAAGATCAATACAGACTATTTTATTGATAATCCAAAACTGTCGATCAATCAGGGAGGTTTACTGCCGCTGGAAGATATTAAATCTAATAAATGGATTCTGGCGCAGATCAAAAACGTTCTGGAGATCTTTGGATTGGGAATGACAACACCGCTAAAGGATATTCCTGAAGAAGCTTTAGACTATATCTATAACGGATGTCACAAAGAATTCAACAAAGACCTGAAATATGCAGGAATTACCAAAAAGATCAAGATCAGCTTTGATGGTTTGATCGCTTTCATGGAAGAAATTATCGATGAAAGAGAATCTTATGAAGCTATTTTACTGGAAAGACACTTTACAACGGAAGAAATATGCCCGGAATGTGGTGGTACCCGTCTTCAGCCTTCAAGCTTAAGTTTTAAAATTGACGGAAAAAATATTGCTGAGGTAAATGGGTTAAGTTTAGCTGATTTAAAAGAATGGTTGGCAGATGTTAAAGATAAATTCTCTGAGAAAAATAAAATTATTGCTCATGAGATCTTAAAAGAAATTGAAACCAGACTTCAGTTCCTGCTGGATGTAGGTTTAGATTATCTGAGCTTAAGCAGAAGCTCAAAAACCCTTTCAGGAGGAGAATCACAAAGGATCCGTCTGGCAACGCAGATTGGGTCACAGCTTGTGAATGTTCTGTATATCCTGGATGAGCCAAGTATCGGACTTCACCAAAGAGATAACGAAAGACTGATTCATTCCTTGAAGAACCTTAGAGACATCGGAAACTCAGTTTTAGTAGTAGAACATGATAAGGACATGATTCTGGAAGCCGATGAGGTACTGGATATTGGTCCGAGAGCCGGGAAATTCGGTGGAGAAATACTTTGGCAAGGGAAACCAAAAGATCTTCTGAAAGCAGATACCATTACTGCTCAGTATATCAACGGGAAAAGAAAAATTGAAATTCCTGCAGAAAGAAGAGCAGGAAGCGGAAAAAATATTGTACTGAAAGGAGCTACGGGAAACAACCTTAAAAATGTAACCCTGGATGTTCCCCTTGGAAAACTGGTGGTGGTAACCGGAATTTCTGGAAGTGGAAAATCTTCCCTGATCAATGGAACATTATATCCAATTCTGAACAAACATTTCTATAGAGCAGTTCAGGAACCTTTGCCATACAAAAAAATTGAAGGTCTTGACAATATCGATAAAATTGTAGACGTAGACCAGACTCCGATCGGAAGAACACCACGTTCAAATCCAGCAACGTATACCGGAATGTTTACAGACATCAGAAATCTTTTTGCAGAGCTTCCTGAAAGTAAGATCCGTGGGTACAAACCGGGAAGATTTTCTTTCAACGTAAAAGGTGGAAGATGCGAAACCTGTCAGGGTGGAGGATTAAAGGTGATCGAAATGAACTTCCTTCCGGATGTATACGTTCATTGTGAAACCTGCAACGGAAAACGTTTCAACAGGGAAACTCTTGAAGTTCGTTACAAAGGAAAATCTATTTCCGATGTGCTGGATATGACCATTGATGAAGCAGTAGAATTCTTCCAGCCGATTCCAAAGATTTTTGCTAAAGTGAAAACTCTGCAGGATGTAGGATTGGGATATATTACCCTTGGACAACAATCTACAACACTTTCAGGAGGGGAGGCCCAGCGTATTAAACTGGCAACCGAACTGGCAAAAAGGCAAACCGGAAATACCCTTTATATCCTTGATGAACCTACAACAGGACTGCATTTTGAGGATGTGAAAATCTTAATGGATGCGATCAATCAATTGGTAGAACTTGGAAACTCATTCATCATTATTGAACACAATATGGATGTGATTAAACTGGCAGACCATATCATTGATGTAGGTCCGGAAGGAGGAAAATATGGTGGTCAGATCGTGGCACAGGGAACTCCGGAAGAGATTGTAAAGTCTAAAAAAAGTTTGACCGGGAAGTTTTTGAAGAGGGAATTATAATAGAACACATTAATTTAAGTATACAAAAGAATTTGCGAAAGCAGATTCTTTTTTTATTTTTATCCCAAATCAAATCCTAAACCTAATCATGAAAAAATATATCATCCTTTCCATCTTTCCATTTCTTTTATCCTGTAAAAAAGAGAAAACTGTACCTGTACCCACCGAAGCTGCAGTTCAAAAGAAGGACAGTATTAAAACAGATGAAGAGCAATATCAATTGGATAAAAATTCACTCTTCGGAGTATATCAGCTTACCAGCAAGGATATCGCAATCTGCATCCCCGTGCAGTTTGGTGATCCTGATGTTCCATTATCAAGGAAATATGAAAATTTTCTCGCCAAAGACTCCATTCCGTGGATATATGGAAAGGACATGAAAGATTATAAATATTATGATACAATATCTGTAGGTCCATTATACTATAATAAAAGATTTGAGGATACCTTTAAAAAAGAAATGAAGGATTCTTATTTTGTGTACGGGACCAGGTCTTTCCAGAAGTGTACGATAAAACGGGTTGTCTTCCAGTCTACAGAATGTGGAAATGATTATATTGCTTACATTCTGAATGTTGATAAAAATCTGATCGGGAATCCGCTTATTGCTTCAGAAAAAGAAATTCCGTTGAAATATGGCAATAGCTACTCAGAGATCAATCAATCTATCAAAAAATCAGCGGCTAAAGAAAGTACAGAAAATAATTATGGCTTTGGAAATTATAATCCAACCACTTACGGAAACTATAAAAATCTGTATTTTACCTATTATGACGATTTTAAATGGTATGATAAAAAATCCGGTTCTCATTGTCAGTTTCCGGAAAGAGCTGTTTTCGAAATAGGAACAAAAGGAAAAGTAAATCTGCTTTGGAGTTCTGAAATGGACCTTCTTGGTTTACCATGTCTTTAATATAATACCAGTAAAAGCAAATTAATTCATTCAATGCATTCTAAAAAATCTAAACCGCTTATTGTAGGCGGTTTTTTGTTAATAATACACCCTATCCGCTATTAAAATGAGAATGATTAGGCTTAATTTTTAAAGATTTCAGCATGGAATTTAGTGTCCAATGTTAAATTTTCATTTATTTTTAAAATTTAAAACATTGTTAATCAGTTAGTTATATTTCAATATTAACTGAATGTTAACTGAAAGTAAATTTAATATGAATTATTTTTAATAACTTTGAGTAAGAGATACAAATAAATTTATTATAATATTTAAAACCAGATAGTTATGAAAAATAAAATTCAAATATTGATCGCTTCCCTTTTTGTTACCGGATTAGCAGCTGTAATGAATCAAACAAAAGCCCAAACTACAGATAAAAATACAATTCAGGCCATTCAGCTGAATAAAAGCGAAACTTTTAATGATATAAGAAATAAATTAATGTCAAATTTTGATTTGGATAATCCTGAATACAAACAGGGAACTGTAAATTCAGTTGTAAAATTTGATATTGCCAGAAACGGAAAAATTGTGAATGTCCATTCTAAAGGTGATTGTAAGACGGTAAGTAAAGAAATTGAAACGGTTCTAAGCGATCTGGATTATAGAGTAGACCGTAATAAATTGACGGACAATATGGTGGCTTATACCTATGTGATGCCTGTTACTGTTGAAATTCATAACAGGTAATATTTGTAAGCAGAATTTTTAGTTAAAAAAGTGTAAATAATGAAAATTGAAAGCCTTAAATTGTAATAATTTGCAGCAATATTCGTTTTACATTTACAATACCATAAAAATAAAGCTATATGAAAAATTTAAAAAAACTGACTAAAGGAGATTTAAAGTCAGTGTACGGAGGACAGCCAAAACAATATTGCACGTATTGCGAATGGGCAAATAAAGTATTTTGCAGCGAAATTCCAATTGTTCAGTGTCCATAAAAGATCAAGCCGCTTTTTGAAGCGGCTTTTTTATTGTTTTGTATATTGGATAAAATCCGTCAGACTTGTTTTAAGATCTTTGGAGTTTTTTATAGAATCAAAGATAATATTGTCAATTTTCCATTCTTTATCAGAATCAATGAGCTGTATTGTATCTGTCCAGAATATCTTTGGAGAAGCCATGTTGTATTCAAACTGAATCACTGCTTTCGCTTTTTTCCCATGAATAGTAATATCTTTAATGGTATATCCTGTATATCCTTCATACAGACTGGAAAAAATAGCCCCTTCAAATATTAGAGGTTTCTCATCAGGGTGGTCACTGTTTTTCACTTTTTCAATATCGGCTTTTGAAGCATGTATTGCTGTTTCCAATGCCTTTTTCAGCTCAGGAGAAAACAAGTTATCAGGTAGAGGGTGTTTGTAAATAGATTCATTAGATATTCCATATTGACTGTAAAGCTGATTTGTTTTTTCAGTGATCAGTTTCTTTTCAGCTGACTGGGATTCGGTTTTACCACAGGCAGTAAAACATAGAATAAGAACAAAATATAAAAAAAATGGTCGTATCATAAGGGGATGTTGATGGGTGTCTGACTCCAAAAGCTATACCAAAGGAGTATGCTCTGGAAAGAAAAAGAGCAGCTTCAGCGGTCTTCGGTGATCAATTTTTATGATAAGTCATAAATACCTGAATGCGATACCAAAAAATCAATACATTTGAATAGATAAAAAAATAATGGATCCTATACTTAATGTTGTTGTCCGTTCCCTTTGTGTTTACCTTTTTATGGTGATAGCAATCCGGTTATTTGGTAAAAATCAGCTTTCTCAGCTTAATGCAGGAGATATTGTTTTGCTGCTGCTGATTTCCAATGCAGTTCAGAATGCAATGGTGGGGCAGGATACTTCGTTGCAGGGAGGTATTATTGCGGCTTTAGTTTTATTTGTAGCTAATTTTATTTTAAAAAGACTGATGTTTTCCAATCGTTCCTTTGAAGCGTTTATGGAAGATGAACCTGTGATTTTAATAAGAGATGGTATTGCGGACCAGTCGGCTCTGAATCGGGTAAAGATAACCCAGGACGAACTGGAAGAAGCAATAAGAGAACACGGTATAGAAAAAATAAAGAATGTGAAGCTGTCTGTTTTGGAAGTGGATGGAAATATAAGTGTGGTTTCTGAAGATGAAAAAAGTAAGCAGACCCATTATTCCAGAATTAAGAGAAAATATAAAAGAAAATATCATTAATCATCATGAATTACGAATTACGAGAAATGCTTCCCAATGATGAAGCAAGAGTATTGGAAATCTTCAGACAGGGAGTAGAAGGTGGTATTGCCACTTTGGAAACAGAAGTCCCCACAGCTGAAGCCTGGAGTATGGAATACTTCAATGATTGCCGTTGGGTATTGGAAAACGAAAATAATGAAGTTGTAGGATGGTGTGCTCTTAAACCGGTAAGCAAGAGAGAAGCTTTCAAAGGAGTGGCAGAAGTAAGCATCTATTTCGATAATGAATATCAGGGAAAGGGATTGGGTTCAGTATTGCTTAAAAAGATAATTCTGGACAGTGAAGATCACGGATTCTGGACTTTACAGACCAATATCTTCTCCGAAAATGAAATGGCAATCAAATCTCACCAGAAAAACGGTTTCAGAATGGTAGGCGTCCGCAAAAAAATAGGAAAACTCAACGGTGAATGGAAAGACCTTGTTATGATGGAGAAAAGAAGCGAAACAATATAAGAAGTAGTAAAGTTGAGAAAGTAATTTGTTCTCAATGATCAACCTTCAATACAGAACTTCAAACCATTTGGCCTGAACCTTGTTATGGATTGTTCATTAAGTTGGAAAAAGTAGAAATAATGAAAAATATATTTAAAATCATAGGTGTTTTGTTACTGATGTCTATGTTTACATCCTGTGTAGCGTATGATAATAGTGGGGGCTATCAGGAAAAGAAACTTCCTCCGGGACAGGCTAAAAAAATATATGGTGGAAGTGCTAAAGATTATGCTCCGGGACAGGTAAAAAAGAGAAATGGGTACTAAAAAATAGGGTACAATAAAAATTAAATAAGTTTTTTTTTGCATTAACCTTGATATATTTCGCTATTAAGTTTGAAAAAGTGAAATAATGAAAAGTATGTTAAAAATTGCAGCAGCAGGTGTGATAGCACTGATGATATCATCTTGTGTGGTTCATGAGAGAAGAGGAATGCCACCTGGTCATGCAAAAAGAGTATATGGTGGAAGTGCAAGGTATTACGCACCCGGACATGTTAAAAAGGTATATATCTATGAAGATCGCGGCCATCATCACAGAGGAAGAGGCCACGGGCACGGGCATCACAGATAAAAATAAAAAAGCACTGAAACCTTCAGTGCTTTTTGCTTTGTATGATTACAGCCTCGATTTTTTCGGGTTCAGAAGTGTATCGAATATCAATACTTCCTGTCCGAATTTATTTTCAATCCTTTCCGCTATATTTTTCAGTTCACTTTCAAGAAAATCAGTTCTCAGGTCATCATTATCAAAGATCAACAGAAGGTTATAATTTTTTCCTTCATCAATATAATCACTATGAACTTCAGATAGGATATACTTGTCAACATCCATCAGATTTTCGGTCATTAAAACCAGGGTTTCATCAATATAATTTTCCCATTCTTCCAGATTATTTTTCGTGCAGTGGAAAGTTATACTTAATACGCTCATATTTTAAGAATTTTTAAGATTTTTAGGACAAATTCTAGGACAAAAATCGGCATTTTTTTCGTAAATTAGCCCGTTAATAAAAATTGGAAATAAATAATTTTCAGACTTACAGCTAAAGGTCTGGCAATCATTATAATAAATTTGTTTATGCAAAAAGAAGGAGAAAGACTGATTCCTATCAACATTGTTGATGAAATGAAGTCGTCTTATATCGATTATTCGATGTCGGTTATCGTTTCAAGAGCGTTACCGGATGTAAGAGACGGCTTGAAACCCGTTCATAGAAGAGTACTTTATGGTATGTATGGACTAGGGGTTTTTTCGAATAGAAAATATTTAAAATCTGCGAGAATTGTTGGGGACGTGTTGGGTAAATATCACCCGCACGGAGACTCCTCTGTATATGACGCGATGGTGAGAATGGCTCAGGAATGGAGTTTACGTTATCCTCAGGTAGACGGACAGGGTAACTTCGGTTCTATGGATGGTGACCCGCCAGCAGCAATGCGTTACACCGAAGCAAGACTGAAAAAAATCTCTGATGAGGTTCTTTCTGACCTTGACAAAGAAACTGTTGATTTCCAAAATAACTTTGATGACAGTTTACAGGAGCCAACTGTAATGCCTACTAAGATCCCGAATCTTTTGGTAAACGGAGCTTCAGGTATTGCAGTAGGGATGGCAACCAATATGGCGCCACACAACCTGTCGGAATCTGTAGATGCAATCTGTGCTTATATTGATAATAAAGATGTAACCATCGATGAGTTGATGCAGCATATTATTGCACCGGATTTCCCTACAGGAGGTATTATCTATGGATATGACGGAGTAAGGGATGCTTTCCATACAGGAAGAGGAAGAGTGGTGCTAAGAGCAAAGGTTAACTTTGAAGAAATTGGAAACAGAAATGCAATTATTGTAACAGAAGTTCCTTATCAGGTTAACAAGGCGGAAATGATCGCCAGAACTGCAGAACTTGTTAAAGATGAGAAGATTCCCGGTATCCACGAGATCAGAGATGAATCAGACAGAAAAGGACTTCGTGTTGTTTATGAATTGAAAAACGATGCAATTCCAAATGTAGTTCTGAATCTTTTATACAAATATACAGCACTTCAGACTTCTTTCAGCGTTAATAATATTGCGTTGGTACACGGAAGACCGGAGCAGTTGAATCTGAAAGACATCATTCATCACTTTGTAGAGCACAGACATGAGGTAATCGTAAGAAGAACTCAGTATGAGCTTAAAAAAGCGAAGGAAAGAGCCCACATCCTTGAAGGATTCATGAAGGTAATTGGTACTCAGGATTCTCTTGATAGA
Source organism: Chryseobacterium sp. MYb328 (assembly GCF_037572595.1). Taxonomy (NCBI): domain Bacteria; kingdom Pseudomonadati; phylum Bacteroidota; class Flavobacteriia; order Flavobacteriales; family Weeksellaceae; genus Chryseobacterium; species Chryseobacterium sp. MYb328. The sequence continues at coordinate 19,510 of NZ_JBBGZQ010000009.1, forward strand.
GCAATTTCGATTATCCGTCACAGTGCAAACCCTCAGGCTGCAAAAGAAGGATTGATCGAAGCGTTTGAGCTTTCAGAGATCCAGGCTCAGGCGATTCTTGATCTTAGACTGGCACGTCTTACAGGAATGGAGCTTGATAAGATCCGTGACGAGTATGATGCTATTATGAGAGAGATCGCTGATTTGGAAGATATCTTAGCTAATGAGACTAGAAGATTCCAGATTATTAAAGATGAGCTGATTGAAGTTAAAGAAAAATACGGTGACGAAAGAAGAACTGAAATTGATTACTCAGGAGGAGAAATGTCTATTGAAGATATTATTCCAAATGAATCCGTAGTTCTTACAATTTCTCATGCAGGATATGTGAAGAGAACTTCACTTTCAGAATACAAAATTCAGAGTAGAGGTGGTGTAGGAAACAAAGCAGCAACAACAAGGGATTCTGACTTCCTTGAGTACATCGTTTCTGCAACGAATCACCAATACATGTTATTCTTTACAGAAAAAGGAAGATGTTACTGGTTAAGAGTATTTGAAATTCCGGAAGGCTCAAGAACAGCTAAAGGAAGAGCAGTACAAAACCTTATCAACATTGAGCCGGATGATAAGATCAAAGCGTATATCAGAACCAATAACCTTAAGGATTCCGAATATGTAAATCAAATGAGCGTTGTGATGGTAACTAAGAATGGTACGATCAAGAAAACATCATTGGAAGCTTATTCAAGACCAAGGGTAAATGGGGTAAATGCTATTGAGATTAGAGATAATGACCAATTATTAGGGGCTTACCTTACAAACGGGACTTCTCAGATCATGATTGCAACTAAAAATGGTAAATGTATCCGTTTCCCTGAAGAAAAAGTAAGAGAAGTAGGTAGAGGATCAATCGGGGTTCGTGGTATTGCCATGGAAGACAATGATGAAGCTATTGGTATGATTGTTGTAAATGACGTAGAGAACGAAACAGTACTTGTAGTATCTGAAAAAGGATACGGTAAGAGAACTGCAGTAGAAGACTACAGAATTACAAACAGAGGAGGAAAAGGTGTTATCACTCTAAACATTACCGAAAAAACAGGAAATCTTATTGCTATTCAAAACGTAACAGACGAAGATGGATTGATGATTATCAATAAATCCGGGGTTGCCATCAGAATGGGAATGGATGAAATGAGAGTAATGGGTAGAAACACCCAGGGAGTAAAACTGATCAACCTTAAGAAAAATGACGAAATTGCAGCAATTGCAAAAGTAGAAATGGATAAGGATGTAGAGGAGGATTCTGAAGAATTTAACGAAACTGAAGGAGCTGAGGAAGAAGTTCAGGAAGGAACCGGAACACTATTTGATAACCTGGAAGACGATAATACAGCACCTCAGGCTGACAATGAGAATTCAGACTCTGAAGAATAAATGTACAATTAATATAAAATAGTTATTATGAAGAAACTAATTTTAGGTATGGCTATCGTGGCATCTGCTTTGGTTTTCGGACAGAAGAAAGATGTGAACGCTCAGCTTCAGGAAGCTAATAAAGCAGCTATGGATGCATATAATGCAAAAAACTATGCAGCTGCGGCACCTAAGTTTGTAGAAGTTTATGACCTATTGAAGGCTAATGGTCAGGATAATAAATTATATATGTATTATGCCGGACTTAGCCAGGCGTTAGCTAATAACAGTGATGCAGCAATCAAAATATATTCTGATCTGGTAAATTCCGGATTTACAGGAGTAGAAACTACTTATACTGCAAAAGAAAAGAAAAGTGGGCAGGTAGTAAACCTTGATAAAGCTACTTGGGAACTTATGAAAAAAAGTTCTGATTACTCAGATTTCAAAACTGAACAGTCAAAAGGGGTAGAAGAAGATTTATATGAAACTTTAACTTCATTATATCTTAACGCTAAAAAACCAAATGAAGCTCTTGTAGTTATCGAGAAAGGATTAGCTAAATATCCTAATAATGCTAAGCTTAAAGAAAATCAGACCAATGCTTATCTTGCGTCAGGAAATACAGAGAAATTTGTTGCTGGTCTGAAAGAGCAATTAGCTAAGAATCCTAATGATGCAACAAACTGGTATAACCTTGGAGTAATGCAGGCAAAAACTCCGGCTACTGTAAATGATGCATTAGAGTCATTCAAAAAAGCAATTGAGCTTAAGCCAGATTTTGCTAACGCTTATCAAAACCTTGTTTATACAACAATTGGTGATGATTCTAAAATTGTAACTGAGATCAATGCATTGAGAAAAGACAAGCCGGATGCAGCAACTAAGTTAATCGATGAGAGAAAAGCTAGATTTACTCAAGCTTTACCTTTTGCAGAAAGCTGGTATAAAGCAGATCCTAAGAGTATCGATGCCGTTAGTACATTAAAAGAAATTTATGTAGTAACTAAAAACATGGATAAAGTGAAAGAAATGAAAGCTAAAGAAGCTGAGCTAAGCGCAGCAGCAAAGTAATCATTTGATAACTCAACAATAAAAAGCCGGAACATACATGTTCCGGCTTTTGTTTTTAGCAAAAAACAGGATTTATTGCTTGAAATATATCATTCAAAATTTCTCTTCTTTCTGAAGAGGATCAGTAAATTTCATCCCCGGAAATTCTCTGTAATTCCGTATCTTTGAGAAAAATTTTAACAAGATGATCGAGTGGAAAACCGTTAAGGAATACGATGATATTACCTATAAAAAATGTAATGGTGTAGCAAGAATTGCTTTCAACAGACCGGAAGTGCGTAATGCTTTCAGGCCAAAGACAACTTCAGAATTATATGATGCTTTTTATGATGCCTCTGAAGACCCTTCAATAGGCGTTGTTTTACTTTCAGGAGAAGGACCAAGTCCTAAAGACGGAGGCTGGGCTTTCTGCAGTGGAGGAGATCAAAGAGCAAGAGGTGATCAGGGGTATGTAGGAGAAGACGGAAGACACCGTTTAAATATTCTGGAAGTTCAGCGTCTGATCCGTTTTATGCCTAAAGTGGTAATTGCGGTAGTTCCGGGATGGGCTGTAGGTGGTGGACACTCACTTCATGTTGTATGTGATCTTACTTTAGCAAGTGAAGAGCATGCAATTTTCAAACAAACTGATGCTGATGTGACAAGCTTTGACGGTGGTTACGGATCTGCTTACCTTGCAAAAATGGTAGGACAGAAAAAAGCCCGTGAAATCTTCTTTTTAGGAAGAAACTATTCTGCTCAGGAAGCTTTTGAAATGGGAATGGTAAACAAAGTAGTTCCACATGCAGAACTAGAAGATACTGCTTACGAGTGGGCTCAGGAAATTTTAGGAAAATCCCCAATGTCTATCAGAATGCTGAAGTTTGCAATGAACCTTACAGACGACGGAATGGTTGGCCAGCAGGTATTTGCAGGAGAAGCAACCCGTTTAGCGTATATGACAGAAGAAGCTAAAGAGGGAAGAAATGCATTCCTTGAAAAAAGAAAACCGAATTTCGGAGACGATCAATGGATCTCATAAATTCCGGGAAACTATTTTTGTAGGCTATGGGAATCAGTAGGGAAGATCTTGAAAAAAATAGAGCAAGTAAAGAAAGAAGGAGGGAAAGTGAATTTCTTCTCTCTGTCGACTTTGAACAGTATTTGTCAGATCGCTATTTCTATGATAATCTTGATAAAGATTTCTCTTCGAAAGATTTTTTTCCACTGAATCCATTAAAACCCGAACACGAATGGTATCGTTTCAATATAAATGATCAGGAGTTTGAAGTAGGTAAAATGTCTTCTGAAGGTTATGATTCAAGATTTAGGAGTATTTATCTGACGGATACGAAGGCGATTTATCCTTGGAAATATAAAACCTGTTATGGGATTTGTTCCGAAGAGAATAATAATATACTCATAATGCCTTATTTTGATTCGATACAGTTTTACAGCCTATTTAATGTTTTTGTTTGTAGAAACTCTTTTCAAGATCCTGTAAACTCGGAATCCTTATTAGGCCAGGTATATTATTTTGATGCGAAAGGAAGATTTATCAGGCAGGAAAAAGAACGTTATCTTAATTTATTTCCTCATGTTGCCGTTATTGATAATGAAGTAAAAGAAATAAAGCTGGATGGTTTCAATGTAGGTGAGGTATATCGATATGATTTGTTTGTTGTGTATATTAAAGGCTCTGGTGAAGCTGTAAAAACACAGACAGTGGATAATCATGGAAATTTTATTTTAGATAAAGCTTATCTTGATGTAGTAGTTTGCCCTGCTGAAGAAACCATTTTTGCTATAGATGAAAATGAAATAATCTGTTTCGATACCAAAGGTGATAAGAAAAGAACCTATCCCGGTTTCAATCATATTGATGAAATTGGAGAGAATTGTCTCAGAGTTTATAATAAGTCAACAGATGAAGTAGGCTTTAGTCTTATCAATTTTGATGGAGAGCAGCTCTTGAAGCAGGTTTATGATTTTGTTGAAAAATGTTCAATGAGTCAAAAATATAAGTTTTTTCAGGGAAGCTGGTATCATTTTACAGGATATGAAAAAGAAGATCCTGAAATTGAAATTGTTCAGGCTAAACTGGATGAAATCCGATCAGATATATTGGTTTACAGTTTTCATCCCAATGGTAAATGGGGAATCATCAATGAAAATGAAGAAATTCTCATTCCATGCGTATACGACTGGATTGAGGAAATAAGCGAAAATGTTTTTCTTTTAAATGAAGGTGGAAGACTGTTACGTTGTTCAAGATGTACCGATGAATGGGATGGGGATACTGTTGATGAATTGATTGTTTATGGTGGCAAGTGGTTTACTTACAGTTTATTGGGTATGAATCTCGAACCTACAGAAATAGAATATGATTCAAATAATTTTATAAATTCAGTATATAAAATAGAATGACAGATTGGATAAAAGCCGCAAGGCTAAGAACTTTACCGCTATCATTAAGCGGGATTATTATGGGAGCTTTCATCGCAAAATGGAGGCTGTACAGAGAAGGAGGAACATGGGACTGGAAGATTTTTGCTTTAGCCCTTTTGGTAACCCTTTTATATCAGATTTTATCAAATTATGCTAATGATTATGGCGATGGGGTAAAAGGAACTGATGCAAAAAGAATCAATGAAGCGGAAGCAAGAGCAGTAGCATCAGGGAAAATTACAGCTAAGCAGATGAAAAATGCAGTGATTCTTTTCTCAGCATTGTCATTTGTTGCTACCATTGCTTTGTTATACGTAGCTTTCATTCCGGATTATATGAATGAATTTTATATTTTCATCGGATTGGGTGTGGCCTGTATTTTGGCAGCCATCGGATATACAGTAGGGAAGAAGCCTTATGGGTATATGGGATTGGGAGATATCTTTGTATTTATTTTCTTCGGATTGGTTTCTGTATGCGGAAGTTATTTCCTGTTTACCAAAACATTCAGCTGGGATATGCTGTTGCCGGGAACTGCAATAGGAATGATGAGTATGGCTGTTTTGAACCTGAATAATATGAGAGATATCGAAAGTGATAAGCTATCAGGAAAAAACAGTTTTGCATTGAGAATCGGATTCAAAAATGCAATGATCTATGAAATGATCCTGTTAAATCTTCCATTGATATTGATCTTGGCTTTCCTGGGGATTAATGGATTCTTTGAGCAACAAAACTATTATGCTTTTATTGTGATGATCCTAATGTTTCCTTTGACGAAACTGAGAAGAAGCATCATGTCAGTAAAAGAGCCGAAAGAATTAGATCAGTATTTAAAGCAGGTAGGAATTATGACGTTTATAATGGCTATTCTTACGGCAGCCGGACTTAATTTATTTAACTAAATCTAAAAATAGTATATCATGAGTTCCAATGTCTATGTTGAAGCACAAATGCTTATCAGAAAACCGGTTGAAGATGTTTTTGAAGCATTCATCAATCCTGAATTAACCACTAATTTCTGGTTTACAAAATCTACCGGAAAATTAGAAGAAGGGAAAACAGTAACCTGGGAATGGGAAATGTATGGGGTGAAAAACGTGGTAAACGTTCATCAGATTATTCCGAACCAACTGATTAAGACAGAATGGGGAGAAGCTTCTGTAAACGTAGACTATGAGTTTAAAACCATGGAAAATGGAACTCTTGTGATTATTAAGAGCTATGGATTCACTCAAACAGGTGAAGAGCTCCTAAGACAGGTTAATGATAATACAGGCGGTTTTACGACAGTTTTAGACGGTTGTAAAGCGTATCTGGAACATGGGATCAATCTGAGACTTATTGAAGATAAATTCCCATCGAAATAGTTAAAGTAAATAAACAACGCTTTGCGTTTTTAAACAAACACAGATGACGCGAATATTTTCACGAATGTCACTAACCTTATTGTGCTATTGGTGAAAATATTTGAGTCATTTGTGTTTAATAATAATTGAAATTAAACTTACAATGAAAATACAATTTTTAGGGCAAAATTGTTTTCTGTTCACGTACAAGGACAAAACAATTTTAAGTGACCCTTTCTACAACTACAAAAAAGCGGAATCAGGTTTTGATATTACCGCTCAAAAAATCGATTACATTCTGTTGACTCATGCTCATGGAGATCACATTGCTGATGTAGCGGAAGTATTGCAGCATTATCCGGAAGCAACCGTAATTGGAGTACCGGAAGTATGCGGATACTTTACACAGGCTAAAAATACAGATGATGTGAACCTCGGAGGATCGGCAAAAATCGACGATCTTAAAATTTCCATGGTTCCGGCTCACCACACAAGTTCATTCCCGGATGGAAGCTATGGCGGTGTTCCTGTAGGGTATATTTTCAGACTGCCTGAAGGGAAGAATGTATATTTGGCTGGAGATACAGGAGTAATGGCAGATATGGAGCTATTTCCAAGATTATACGGGAATATTGATCTTTCTATCCTTCCAATTGGAAGTCATTACACAATGTGTCCTAGAAAAGCTTCTTTCGCAGCAGCAGAACTATTAAAAACTCCAAAAGTAATCGGATGTCACTTTGATACGTTCCCAGCTATTGAGATCAATCATGAAAGTGCATTAAAGCATTTCGCAGATAAAAATGTAGAACTTGTTTTACCAACATTAGGGGAGACATTCGAATTTTAATCAATAATAAGAAAGGGGTAAACCGAAATTAGAAACAATGGAAATAATGACTAAGGTATTAAAAACAAAAAAAGATAATTATCAAATTACCTCTCTCTTCACTTTAAACCAAAAAAAAATGGCAAGCTACCTAAATCACACCGCTACGACCAATTACCTTTGCTGCGTTCCCACCCTGGAGGATTCTCAGGAGCTGGTTGTTTAGGACTTGCCGTTGCAAAGGTAGGAAATATTTGTAAACTTCAAAACTTTATTAAAGAAAATTTGTCGAAAAAATGCAGTGGTAGAGCTAAACAGCTGACATTTAGGAGGATAATTTTTCAACTTTTTTCTAAAAATTTAAACATGACGAAAAGTCCATCAACATTAGGAATTATACTTTTTATCGCTACAATGATCGTTTTTTTTGTAGTGTACACTTTTTTTTCAGGAATCAATTATTTTGATATATCACTGAAAGCCAATGCATTTGTTCTGCCTATTTTATATGCCGGAGCAGCATTCTGGTCAGTAAAACTATATTGGAACAACCATCGCGTGGTAACTTTTAAGGAAGCTTTCAAAAGATCATTCGTTCCGATGTTCATCGGAGGAATTCTTTCGATTTTCAGTATTTATGCTTTTTTAAACTTTGCAGATACTGATGCAAAAAAGCTTTTGAACTATCAATATGTTCAAAGACAGAAGTCGGAACTGGATACGGAATATACTTCTGCGAGAAAGATTATGAAGCATCAGAAAGATATTGACGAGCTGGATCAGAAGTATAATGAAAGGCTTCAGAGCTTTAGTCCGGAGGCTGTAAAAGGAAAAGATATGCTTACCGCAAGTCATTTTTCAGGATATTTTGCAGCAATTCTTATATTTTACGTAGTTTTGTCGGTGTTTTTCGGAGCATTTTTCAGAACAAGAAGTATCTATCAGCCCGAAGAAACCAATCAAGACTAATTTTTTATTAAAATTAAATGAACTTATCTATAGTTATTCCGTTACTGAACGAAGAAGACTCTCTGGAAGAGCTTTTTTCAAGAATTGACAACGTCTGCAAAACCAGTAATTTATCTTACGAGATCTGGTTTGTAGATGATGGAAGTACGGATTTATCGTGGAGTATTATCGAGAACTTAAAAGTACAGTATCCTCAGATCCACGCTATTAAATTTTCCCGAAATTATGGGAAATCACAGGCGCTTCATGCCGCTTTTGCAAGAACAAACGGGGATGTGGTAATTACCATGGATGCCGACTTACAGGACTTTCCGGAAGAGATTCCTGAGCTGTACAATATGGTGATTCATGACAATTACGATATTGTTTCCGGCTGGAAAAAGAAACGTTTTGATAATGTAATGACGAAAAATATTCCGTCAAAACTATTCAACGCAGCAGCAAGAAAGGTTTCCGGAGTTTATCTTCATGACTTCAACTGTGGATTGAAAGCTTACAAAAGACAGGTGGTAAAATCTGTAGATGTATACGGAGATATGCACCGTTATATTCCGGTATTGGCTGCCAATGCAGGTTTCAGAAGAATTACAGAGAAAGAGGTACAGCATCAGGCGAGACCTTACGGAACTTCAAAATTCGGAACAGAGAGATTTGTAAGGGGATTTCTGGATTTGGTAACCCTTTGGTTCGTAAGCCGTTTTGGAGGAAGACCTATGCATTTCTTCGGAGCGGTAGGAACATTGATGTTTATCTTCGGTTTCCTTTCAGCACTTTGGCTGGGACTTTCAAAACTGATTGATGTAGCCAGAGGAATCTATGGTCATTTAATCACAAATAATCCTTGGTTTTACATTGCTTTAACCATGATGATTATGGGAACACTGCTTTTTGTAGCAGGATTCCTGGGAGAAATGATTATCAGAACCAATCGTGAGCATAAGAATTATAATATTGACGAAGTGATATAGGAATTAAAACAACTGTATTTTATCAATTTAGAATTAAAACAATATGATCCCTTAAAAAGTACCAGGCTTTTTAAGGGATTTTTTTTGATTCATTTAATTTATTTTCCGATCTTAGTGTAAGATGATAAAAAACACAAATGGAAAGTATAAGAATTGAAGTCGGTAATCTGGCGGATCTGGAAATTTTATCCAAGGAATTTAATATCCCAAAGAAAGAGTTGATTGCCTTTCATAATCAACATTGCTCCCTGCATGAAATCCTTCCGGATCATCTTCCAAAATATATAAAATACCTCTATATTCCTGCTGATATAGAAATTCAACGGAAGGATAAGATCGTTAATTCAAGAATTGATCTTCCGGATACTCTGGCAGATCTTACTTATGGAGTATTGATAAAAGACGCTCTCTCTGGGATTCAGATGCATTACCTTGTGGATATTCAGAGAGAATATGAAAATAAAGTTTCTTTTACAAAAAGGAAAATGTATGTAGACGATCAGGAATTGGAACTGATGATGGAAAAACTGATAGAATCTGCGTCAGAAGCTCTTTATCCATTAGATTTTTCTTTGAAAAAAGATGGAAAAATTGATAAAATTTTAAACGGAAAAGAGATCCGGAAACGATGGGAAAAAGAGTACCTTCCTAAAATAAAACAGTATTACGTAGGCTCTGTGGCAGAAGAGTTTATCGATAAGTTGAACGGTTTTTATGAAAATATAGACGAAGCCCCGGAGGATCTTTACACTAATATCTTTTATCCGATATTCTTTTTGCCTTTATATACTTCATATCCTGATTATGAGAAAGAAGAATCTCTGAGTTTTAATTTTTCAGGTATTGATCAGTTTGTTTCTTATGCAGCTCACTTTTCAATGCAGAAAACATTTACGGAACAGGATCAGATTTTAATTCATGTAACTGGTGAGGAAGAAGATAATGGAGAAGTAGGCGGAAAAAGAGGAAGTTTGAATGTAATGTATAGAGTAGATAAGAATACAAAGTATATAACTTCTGTGGAAGCGGAATTGTCAACTTTTTACAGAAATGAAGAAATAAAGATTTATATTGAAATTTATCAGCAGAAATCTTATATTTGATTTACCCAATCATTAAAAATAATGTTATGAATATATTTCCTGTCTCTGAAAAAGAAAATCAACCCTGAATTTCGATCATATTTTCTGTTGTTTGAAGTAATATTCTTCCTGAAAAAGAGGTGTTTATGTGTTTTTGAAACCGGATATCTTTGATGTCAGGATGTTTTAATACTCTTTTATCCTCATACAGTACCCTGAATGATCAGGAGATGCTTTAAGGAAGAATAGTCAATTATGAATTAAAAAAACACAAAATTACGATGAGCGAAAAACATCTGGTATGCCAGGGAGCTGTCTGTAGCTGTGATTTCGGAAGCACTACTGATAAGCTTATGGTGAAAACCCAATCCAAAAGATACATCAACGATAAAGACGGCACCCAAAAGCTGATGGCTACTCATGCCGATATTGGACCCACTTTTGAAAAAAATACATTTGGAAGCTGCAAAAAGCTCAACAACAATCCCTGCGTTCCGGCCGTAACAAAATGGGACGGATTCTATGATAAGATCACAGTAGAAGACAACAGTGGGAAAGCACTTCTCGAAGATTCCAAAGCAACCTGTGCGGTAAGCAATGCTCCGAGTATAAAAATTATATTCCACGGACAAACGGCAGAACCTACTCCGCAGAATGTGGCAAATGCCAGACCTGAAGTGCTGTCACAGCTGGTACCTTTGAAAGAAGATAATAAAGAATATGTTTATTATACTAAGGATGGTGCTTATCTTGGAGGGCTGGATAATAGTACAAAGGTATATCTGTCTTCTCAGGAGGACTATGATAAAGCTAAAGATGGAAAAAAGTGGTCACTGATTAATATAGAATCCAATGTTTTGAAGGAAAAGAATAAACCAATTCCCAATACGAGACTGGTCAATTTATCAGCAACTTGCTATGGAGAATGTTCATTAGAATACAACTTGGATGTTAAAAATGAGCTTTATGCAATTGCATATGTTCATTTTCATCATCCTGAAAATGTTGCGTATGGAAGTGATAGCGCTGGATCCAAAGCATTTAAGAATAAGAAAGCGATTGAAAGAAATAATAAAATAATGCAAACTGCAATTGGAGCATCAATAAATGCATTTACCAATGGATTTGATTTTTCTAATGGAGCAGACTCATGGGATGGAGTTGATGTTTTGACTGGAGGCTCTTGGAACGCCTGGAAGCAAGAAAGCCATTATAGGCAAAGAGCCAGTGGTAAATACAAAGGCATATCAGATTCTCAGGGACTTAGCCCTACCTTTTATGCTTCTGTGAAAAAAGCCTTAGAAGATAAAATCGCATCTCCTAAAGTCAGTGCTAATTTAAAAAAAGATTATCAAGCAAAATTAACTCATTTAAAAAAACTAATAATATATGAGGAAAATAGAAGTTTTAAACCATTATTTCAAGTGGTAGCAACGTATGCCGCAAGTATATTTTATAAAACATTAAAATAAATTATGAGACTACTTTATAATATACTGTTCTTTTTATTTTCTACGCTTGTTTATTCTCAAAACAGTCTTAATCAGATCGATTTAAAAAATCTGACAGTAGATGGGAATATTTTTGTATTTGCTAAGAAACAAATTACTTGCTTTGAAAAAACCTTTGGAAAATTGAATGAAAGAAGCAATGATGATGAAATTGTACCCTTTATTAATACTGTAAATGGAAAAATTTTAGAAAATGACAATGTTTTAATTTACATGGTAAATAAAAAGGGATATATAAAATACATCGATTTAGAAAAAAGTAATATGACTGTATATTATAAGAAAACGATTAAATTATCATCTTCAACAACAAGTGCCGATTTTAAAAAAGTATTTCCAAAATCTTATAAATCTCCTTCTTATATTCCTGGGACATCACCAGAGAATGCAGTAGGATATACCGTTGTGATAACTGATGGCAATAAAAAAGCATACGCTAACTTTACTTTTTATTATAATCAATTAGTATCTATATCAGTTTCTGACCGTTATTCAAAAATTACAGATTGATCAATTAATTGTAATAAAAGACAGGAAGAAATTATGAGAATAATAGGCTTTTATTTTATGATATGCTTTTCATTTTATTATTGCAAAAACAATAATAAGTTGGAAACCATTCAAAACTCAACTAGGAAGGATACTATTTTCGCGCCGGCAGGGTATACTGGTATACTGCAAAGGATCCCAATTGTCAGCAGAGTATGAAGGGGTTTAACAGTAAGTATAATGTATTACTCTCCAAATTTTATACTGCAGAAAAAAGTTTATCCTTCAATACCAAAGACAGTGTGATGATAGCCCATCCTTTTTATACTCAGAATGATTCTTATGGAGATTGTTTTCCTGAAGAAACATATGGAAATCTGATTTTAGTCTATGCATAATGCTACTCAAAAAACAAATGTCTATAAAAATGCTTTATACGAGGATGAACCCAATACATTTCAGGAAATAATACCTGACCCAAAAGGTTTTGTAATCTCTATGGAAAAGGGGAATTCATCAAAAATGTATTCAAAAGTTAAAGTGTCTTATAAAGTAAATGAGTTGTATGTAGATCATATTCAGCTTGAATCCTGGGGAAGGAAGCAGTATAAAAAGAAATATGCATTTAAAAATCTGAAACTGGAGAATTATTCTGTAAAGATGATTGATTCCCTACAGGTTGTGAATGATAAATAGAAATTGTACAATGATATCATGAAAAATGGGATCTCTTTTATATTATTTCTGGTTGGCATACATATTTTAGCTCAGTCTTCTGAGCCTTATACTCTTGTTTATATAGTGAATAAAACGGTTGATAGGGAAGAATATGTTGCTGATGAAAAGGTAGATAAAAAAGATGAAGTGAATATAATGAGGCGGGTTTATGGATATAATGCTAAAAAGGACAGTGTAGTATACTATAGCTTTTATAATTCAGCAGTAACAGAAAATGAAGAACCGTCATTGTATACTCTTGAAAAAAAGACGGATAAAATAGTGTTGCATTGTAAAGGAAGTGATGAGAGTAATATGAATCTGGAATTTGATAGTCAGGGAAAAACAATTACAATAAATAATAAAGATATTTTTTATCTGAACGATGCATATTATAACTATCTCCATAAAAGTGTTTATGAAAACTTAAATATTCCGGATTTGCTAGACTTTCTTGAAGACTTTCTCGAAGATTACAATATTGAAGAACTAAGATGTATTTCTTCCCTTGAAAAATATAAGCATAATGATTTCAGGGTATTAAAGGCTTATATGGAATCTTATCGATCCCAGGCTTCAGATTATCTGGATAAATGGAATATACAGTTTGATTATGATGGAAAAGGAGTTTTAAAATATCTTTTAAAAGAATCTGCAGAAGGAGATCAGGCATTAGAAAAAAAGATCTTGTCGCATCATCAGGGAGTTTTCAGGTATGCTATTCATAGAAATAATGAAAGCCGGTTAATTACAGATACTAAACAGACTTTTGATATTTCGAAGAAGGTCTTTAATGAAAAGATCACTGCTTTTCAGGTGGGATTGGGTAAGGAAACAAATTTTGAAACAAAACAAAAGATATACAAAACATTTCCTGCCGATCATTTATATCTGAAATCGAAAGGTGTTTTGGAAATAAATAAGATAAAAATTAAATAATTAATTGCAGTAGGCTATTTCTGAGCAATATTCTAAAATAACAGATTGATATTGAGCGGTAACAATAATTGGAAATAGGTTACTTTTAAAAAACACATGTAATATGGTCATTATAGGAGATACACGCCCGCTTGCCAGTAAGAATTATACGTATACCATCAGTGCGGCTACAGGAAATCCAAAGGTAAAACAATGGAAGGTGGAGTACGCCGGTAAAGTGCTTGCTACAAGTACCAACGGCGTTTTTAATTTTAACCCTTCTATGGCTGGAAAAACAGTGAAACTAACTGCTGTTGTTGATATCCATGGTAAAGAAATGAGTTATTTCATCAATTTACAGATTCTCGCTGCAATGCCGGCAATAGAAGATTTGTATTGGCTGGATATTAATAATGAAAAAATCGGAAAACGTATTGTAGGCTATCTGGATACAGTAAAACTGGTTATCAAAACCAAAAATATCCCTGCCAATGACAAAATAAAGGTAACCATCTATGAGGATGAATATGCTGACGGACATGATGAAGATTCCTCAAGAAATATGGGAACCTATGAGCCTTATGTAGATAAAAAAGGCTATGCCTATATCACTTTCGATAATATAAAGGTCTATCAGAAAAAGCTGAACAGTATGGATTATGTGGACGAAAGTGTCCATGAATTTTATGCCAAGGTAGTGTACAGCAATAAGGTTAATCAGATAAAAGATACCATACAGCTGCAGGTTAAAAATGAGCTTTCTAAACTGGTGCCACCCCGTGTAGGAAGTAATCCTGTTGTGGTGGGGAAGGTGGATTCTGTAGCTAAGACAAAAAAAGCTCCTGTTAATTTTACATTTGGAGTTTTCTTGGATGGTACTCTTAATAATATGTATAATACGGAGATCAGGCAAAAAGTAACTGGTATAGATGTTATTAAAGCTGAAATATCGGGAGTAACTGATGATGAAGCACAAAAAATTTATAAGAAAAAGGGTGGAGCTGTAGATGGAAAACCTTCTAAAGGAGAAACAAGTTTTGAAAACGACCTCTCTAATCCTGCTATTTTATTTAAAAACTATAAGAAAAGTAAAAATGATAAAATATTTAGAGTTTATACAGAAGGAATGGGAACTAATACTGCTCCTAAAAACTATGGAGATGTATTAAATACAAATGATTATAAAGGAGATGATATGATGATGGGGCCTGCCTTTGGAATGGGGTCTGCTGGAATTATGGATAGAGTAAGGAAATCAATAAATGATATTAAAACAGAAATAGTTAATAATGTAGTCAAAGGCAAAGAAGTAGTAGGTACGTTAACATTTGATGTTTTTGGATTTAGTCGTGGAGCTGCTGCTGCAAGACATTTTGTACATGTTGTGACTCAGGCAAGTTATAGAGCATGTACAAAAGCTTGGAAGGAAGGCGTTATTGTTAAAGATATGTTTGGATATAATATATCAGAGTCTTATGCTAATGGGGTAATGCCGGCTTTTGGATATTTAGGACAATTGCTTTCCGAAGTAGGACTAATGGATGAGCAGACAAAAATAAAAATCAGATTTGTGGGGATTTATGATACGGTACCCCATCATGGATTGTTGCAATCGAATGATTCCAAGGATCTTGGGTTAAATGATGTGAACAGAGCAGATTATGTAGTACATATGGTAGCAGCAGATGAGCATCGTGCGAATTTTAGTTTAGTAGATATTTCTTCTGTAGCTAAAGTTTCTCCTGACAGTGGTAAAAAAGGAGGAATTGAATTGCATTATCCTGGGGTGCATTGTGATGTAGGAGGTGCCTATGTAGAAGGATGGCCTGATAATCCGAAAAGAATAGACGCAACTATTATTAAGGACTCTTTATATCCGCTTTCCCAAGAACTGATAAGACAAGGTTGGTTTCTACCTGGAGAACTTACAATAAAAGCAGACCCTTTTTATAGGCTTACCGTTAACAATTATAGGCTTGAAGGGGAAAGAAAACTTAGCAATCAGTATAGTTTTATTCCGCTGCATCTAATGGTTGAATTCTGTATTAAAAAATGCATACCTGTTAATAAAGAAACTTTAATAAAATCTTATAATTTTAAGAAAAATTGGATCCCAGATAATGTTGTATTCTTAGAAGGGACTAAAGAGAAATTGAAAAAATATAGCTTTAATGGAGGTAATCCTTTGATATTTATTGAGCCAGAAGTGTATAAAGAACCCCCTGTTGTACATGCCACAGGTGATAGAAAAGCGGTGGCGGACTGGCAACAGCGTCAGTTGGAAGGTCAAAGGCGTAATGATTCAGAAGCAGAAAAAAAGAATAAAGAAATTAAGTTTTTAAGAAACAATTACCTGCATTGGAATGCTACTTACGGACAGTCTGGATCTGATCTTATTAGCCAGAAAAATTATCCTAATATTGTGGATGGAAAAAGAAAAAGAACCGTATATTAATAAACTTCCATGTTTTAGAAATGAGATGAGGATGGATTTAAGAAAAATAAATAATGAAAATATATATTCTCAGTTTGCTTTGTAGTATATTTCTATTACTAGCATGCAAAAAAAATGATATTCCAAAGATGAAAAGCAGCCAACAACAAGAATTCTCATATATGGTCACGGTCACAGCACCTAAGGAATACCCTATAGAAGTGCATATCGGAGTTTTAAAAGATGAGAAAAAAGAACTGATATGTGGAGTGCCTAAAACGGGTGTTGAAGATGGGGGCTGGCAATATGATGGAGATGCTGGTGGACAAGGAGGGAGTAGAATTCCATCTCATTTGGATCTTACATATGTTAATTATGCAGAAAAAAAATTTTGGAAGATAGATGCAGAGTTACCTAAAGAAAAAATACTTCAATTATTTCAAGAGGGATTTATGGTGCAGGGAAATCCTGATAATAATGGCAATTTTCCATGGGAAAAAAGCACATATGACAAAATTACTATAGGAGCAGCGCCTGGAGGGGTTGTTGTTGTTTGGTTATCAGGAAATCATCACCGCAGAGAGGTTTGTCGTTTACAGGCAAAGGAAACGTTTGTTGATGTTAATGAATTTTATCAAAATGCAGATGAAGAAAATCAAGAACAGTTTTTTGATTCATGGTTTAAAATAGCAGTTCCTGATAGTGTAAAAACGGCAATTGTAAAAACGGGTATTCCTTTTGGGTTATGGGATAAATACAGAGAAAAATATACTTACCGTTTTGTACTGGCTCCTTATGATAATAAAGACAAAATTACAGGATTATATCGTATTAATTATAATGGAGAATCTGAGTTTTTAATAGATGCCAAAGCTGTTGAGTCTTATAAATCGGATGGAATTCCTTATGATGTTAACTTTTATTTTGCCAAATACAATGCAGAGATTGTTTTTAATGATCAAGAAATGTTAGAGGTTTTTGGTGAAATGAGAAAGTTATACCCTGATCAACCAATAGACATTGTTCTGGTTCCCGATTTTATGTATAATGATTTTAAAGTAGTTGTACAGTGTAAAGATAAAAAGATAGCTTTAGAGAAATTTAAAGTAAAAAGAATCTGGGGTGGCTAGAATGAATATAAAATGGATAAAAAAAGTATACTATCAAACCTTAACAGAGGACAGCTGTCCATCCGCTTGAAAAAAATTAATGAAATTGATTTCACCTTTGCCTCCTTAAAAATATTCTACAAGCTTATTAAACCTTTGCGTAAAAATTAATAAGTCCAATTACAAACGCTATAAAGAACAGCACCCATAGTAAATAGGGTGTTTTTTTATTTATTTTTACGCCAAACAAATCTTAAATAAAATTAAATGCTGAACATAAAAAGGCTGTTAGCTGTTGCAGTCCTATTGTCAATATATTCCTGTTCATCCAATAAGCTTATTGGTTCATGGGAATTTATAGAACTATATGAAGGGACAGTGCCAAAGATAGATACCCTGAAAAACAAGCAGAACCGCTCCAGATACGGAACAGGTATTTTGAGTTTTCACCCCAATAACTCCTTTGATTCCAAAGATCTTACTGGAAATTACCAAAAGGAAAATAACCTGTTGAAAATGAAATACAATGAAAGTAAGGATACAATACGAATGAAAATTGCTTATATCAATAAGGATTATTTGCTGTTGTCATCAATGTCTGAGAAGTCTGATACCTGGTTTTATAAAAAAATAAAAGCAAAAAAATAGCTTTCCCTGAAAAACTGAAAAATTGAAAATTATCAGGTATTTTATTGCCAAAAGACAAAGATTTTTAGAAATTTTAATCTTATTTTTGTTAAAAGATAATATTGAAAGCCCGGAAAACTTTCAATAAAGCAGATCATAATGATCGTCAGTAGAATATTTAAAATTAAATATGAAAAAAGTACTATACACATTGATGCTGGTTGCAGTTGTTTCCTGTGGGAAAGTTTCCCCAAAAGGAAATATTGAAAAGAAAGATGTGGACGTTCCGGAATTTGTAAACCTGGATCTGAACGGTAAATTCCGTGTATTTTATGCCAGAGGCCCGAAAAACTTTGTGGAAATAGAAACCTATCCAAACGTAGCGAGTAACCTTGATGTAGAAGTAAAGGACAAGACCCTTACCATCAAAGAAAAAAGAGGAACAAAAGGCGTAGACTTCTACAATGTAACTATCTATTCAAAATATAATCTTGAAAAAGTAGCCGTTTCAGACTCCGTAGAAGTGAATATTTCAAGTGAAATTAAAACCGATAATTTCAGACTGAATATGAAAAATAATGCAAGCTTCATGGGATCTGTCAACACAAGAAGGGCAGAAGTGGAAATGCATAACAGAAGCCGTGCTAACTTTTTAGGATTAACCAAAGATGCAGTGATAAAGATTTCCGATACCGCAAGTCTAATTGCCCCTTACTGGAAAATTACCAATCTGAATATCGATTCCAAAAATGGAAACTATGCTGAGGTGAACGTAAAAGATTCTTTAAAAGGAAATATTCAGAACACCGCAAAATTCATCTACTATAATGATCCGATCAGAGCATTTAAAGTAGAAAAAACAACAAAAGTTGAAAATAAGAAATTAGAGTAGAGAGCTGGAAGATGGGAGTTGGAAGCTGGAGGGAATTCCAGTTTACCAAACGATTCTTTCACTTTTTAATAAAAATAATGAAATAAAAGGCAGAAGTCTGAATTAGGGGATGTGATATCTTCCATCTCCCAGCTTCCTACTTCCAGCCTGGTAAAATAAACACATGAGCTTCAAATTTGAAAAATTGGTAATCTGGCAGAAATCAATGGGTTTCGGAGAAGATATTTTCAATTTGTCTCAAGGTTTTCCAAAAGATGAAGCGTTTAATCTTACTTCGCAAATAAGAAGAGCAACTGATTCCATAGCTCTTAATATTTCAGAAGGAAGTATTTTACAGTCAAAATTGGAATTTAAAAAATTTTTAGGATACTCGATCCGTTCTTTGGCAGAGACAGTAACCTGCTTATATAAAGCAAAAAACAGAAAGTATATTACAGAAATGGAATTTAATAAATTTTATAATGAAAGTTATAACTTAATGAATCAGATTATAGCTTTTAGAAATCAGATAAAAGATTAATGGCTGAAGATGGGAGTTGGAAGCTGGAGGGAATTCCAGTTTACCAAACGATTCTTTCTCTTTTTAATCAAATAAAAAAGAATAATTAAAATAAAAGGCAGAAGTCTGAATTAGGGAATGTAATATCTTCCATCTCCCAGCTTCCTACTTCCAGCCTTATAAATAAGATAAATAATAAATCAAAAGCTGAAAGGTTGAATCCGGGACAAAAACAACCTCCCTCTTCCAGCCTCCAGCTTCCAAACTAAACTAAATATGAACACATTAGAAAAAGCGAAACTTTGGTTAAGTGAGACCTTTGATGAAGAAACGAGAAAGGCAGTACAGGCATTAATCGACAGCAATTCCCCGGATCTGGAAGATTCATTCTACAGAGAACTGGAATTCGGAACAGGAGGAATGCGTGGAATAATGGGAGTAGGAACCAACCGCTTAAATAAATATACATTAGGACAGGCAACTCAGGGATTGGCTAACTATATGCTGGAGCAGTTCAAAGGAGAGGAAATTAAAGTAGCTATTGCTTATGATGTTCGTCACAATTCAAAAGAATTCGGAAAACTGGTGGCAGATGTTTTGACGGCAAACGGAATTAAAGTATTGCTTTTCAAAGACCACAGACCAACTCCTGAATTGTCTTTCACAGTTCGTGATAAAAAATGTAACGGAGGAATTGTATTAACCGCTTCCCACAATCCACCTGAATATAATGGATATAAAGTATATTGGAATGACGGTGCACAGATCGTTCCACCAAACGATGAAGCGATTATCAAAGAAGTATATTCTGTAAAATTCGAAGAAATTAAATTCAACGGAAACGATGATCTGATCGAATGGATCGGAGAGGAGCAGGATGACGTTTACATTGATGCATGTATTGAAAATTCTACGTATCAGAACGAAGGAAAAGAAAACTTAAATATTGTTTTCACTTCCATTCACGGAACCACTTATACTACCATTCCAAAAGCGTTAGCAAAAGCTGGCTTCAAAAAAGTAGATCTGGTTAAAGAACAGATGATTCCAAGTGGAAACTTCCCAACCGTAGATTCTCCAAACCCAGAAGAGCCTGCAGCATTGGAAATGGCTATGGATCTAGCAAAGATTACCAATGCGGATATTGTGATCGGAACAGATCCGGATGGTGACAGATTAGGAATTGCGGTAAGAAACCTTGATGGTGAAATGCAGTTATTGAACGGTAACCAAACTAACACTATCCTTACATATTACATCCTGAACGAATGGAGAAAGCAGGGAAGAATTACAGGAAAAGAATTCATCGGGTCCACCATTGTTACCTCAGATATTTTCTATGATATTGCACAGAAATTCGGTGTTGAGTGCAAAGTAGGTCTTACAGGATTCAAATGGATCGGAAAAATGATCCGTGAAGCAGAAGGAACACAGAAATTTGTGTGTGGTGGAGAAGAAAGCTTCGGATTCATGACCGGAGATTTTGTTCGTGATAAAGACTCTTGTGGAAGTATCCTTCTGGCTTGCGAAATTGCAGCCTGGTGTAAAGCCAACGGGAAAACAATGTACCAATACATGATCGAAATCTATGAAGATTTGGGGATGTACTTTGAAGGATTAATCAATATTGTTAGAAAGGGAAGACAAGGTGCTGAAGAAATTCAGGATATGATGAAAAACTTCCGTGAAAACCCTCCAAAAGAATTGGCAGGTTCATTAGTGGAAGAAGTGAAAGACTTTAAAGAGCAGACAAGCCTTACCATTTCATCAGGAGAGAAAAAAGTAATGAACGACATTCCGCAGTCTAACGTATTGATTTATTATACACAAGACGGTACTAAAGTTTGTGTAAGACCTTCAGGAACAGAACCAAAAATTAAATTCTATGTTTCAGTAAAAGACTCTATCTCTTCTGAAGCAGATTTTAAAGATAAACTGAAATCATTGGAAGCTAAAATTCAGGCCGTTAAAACAGATTTAAAACTGGATTAATCTCTGAAAGCAGATATGATAAAAAAATTAATAACAGTTTGCATACTGTCTGCAGCTGTAGTTTCCTGTAAAAAGGAGACTGCAGTTCCGGACAGAAAACCTGCAAACGACTCAATCGCTAAAAACG
This sequence comes from Chryseobacterium sp. MYb328, assembly GCF_037572595.1. NCBI lineage: Bacteria > Pseudomonadati > Bacteroidota > Flavobacteriia > Flavobacteriales > Weeksellaceae > Chryseobacterium > Chryseobacterium sp. MYb328. The sequence continues at coordinate 40,921 of NZ_JBBGZQ010000009.1, forward strand.
AAACCAAAGAGGATCAGTACAAACCCATTGATACAGCCTGTTCTGCCAATAATAAAACGGAAGACTATATTAAAGCTTTGCAATGGTATCGTACTAAGATTGATAAAGAGATTGCAGGAAACAGTCCGGAGCAGAACAACAAAGTGTATGAAGATTATGTGAAAATCAGAGAGAAATACACCGAGTGTTTTAACGATTCTCAAACTGAAATCCTTGACAAATATATTGATTATCATACAGGACCGGATACTTATAATCTGCCGGATAATATAAAGAAAATGGCTACTGAGCTGAATAAAGCTGGTCTTGAATTCCGCGAAATGGGAGAAGGTCTTACTGAAATTCACTCGCTGCCGGGATATTATGCATCTGTTTTCAAGAATAAAGTAACTCCTGATTACGATGCTTACATCTCACAGATGGCAAAAGATAATAAGGAAAACTATGCTGTAAACGGCGGACTTTTGATTACCTGGGAAGAATTAGGGGACCGATTGATCGAATGGGAAAATTTTATCAATAAATATCCCAAAAGCCCATTACTTAAGGCCGCAAAAGATAATTATTACAATTATTTGTTAGATTATCTTCTGGGAATGGACAGTGATCGGATTTATGACAGTGAGGAAGGAAAAATTTATGATGATAAAAGAGAAGCTTACAATAAACTCATCAAAAAATATCCGAATTCCAATACCGTAAAAAAAACTAAAGAACTAATAGCCGCTTATGATGCCCACACACCTGTGGATCAGATAGAAGACAAAATTAATCTGAGAAGATAATATTAGTAAATTTTAAATAAGAATAAAGTGAAAGTTTCAAAATTAGCAGCGAACCTGATCGGTTCTGAAATTGTAAAAATTGGTAACGAAGTAAATGATCTAAAAGCAAAAGGTGCAGAAATTGCCAATCTTACTATTGGTGACCTGAATTCTAATATCTATCCTATTCCGGCATTGCTGAAGGAAGAGGTTCAGAAAGCCTATCAGAATAACCTGACAAACTATCCACCTGCCAACGGACTTTTATCTTTAAGAAAAGAAGTTTCCAAAGACTTAAAAAACAGATGGAACCTGGATTATTCTCCAAATGATATTTTGATTACAGCAGGATCAAGACCTTTGATCTATGCAGTATATAAAACCATCGTAGATGAAGGAGATAAAATAGTATATCCTACACCATCATGGAACAATAATCACTACGCTTACCTTACTTCAGCGAATGCAGTAGAAGTAAAGACAAAGCCTGAAACCAATTTTCTTCCAACAGCAGATGATTTAAGACCTCATTTGGATGGAGCAGTTTTATTAGCACTTTGTTCACCATTGAACCCAACAGGAACAATGTTCACAAGAGAACAGCTTTCAGAAATCTGTGAGTTGGTAATTGCTGAAAACAAGAAGAGAGGAGCAGACGAAAAGCCGTTATACTTAATGTATGACCAGATCTATTCTAACCTTACTTTTGGTGCAGAACATGTAGATCCGGTTTCTCTTTTCCCTGAAATGAAAGAATATACCGTATATATTGATGGAATTTCAAAATGTCTGGCTGCTACAGGAGTACGTGTAGGATGGGGATTCGGTCCTGCGCATATCATTGATAAAATGAAAGCACTTCTTACGCACGTTGGAGCGTGGGCACCAAAACCGGAGCAGGAAGCAACAGCAAAATTCTATGAAAACCCTGAAAATGTAAACGTATTCGTAGAAGATTTTAAAGGAAAGCTTGAAGAAAGTTTAAAAGTTCTTCACAGCGGAGTTCAGGATCTGAAAGCAAAAGGTTTAGCAGTAGACAGTATTGAACCGATGGGAGCACTTTATCTTACCATCAAATTGGATTATATCGGAAAAACAAAACCGGATGGAGCTGTTATTGAGAACTCTTCAGACCTTGTATTTTACCTTATCAATGACGCAGGAGTGGCTTTAGTACCATTCTCAGCATTCGGGGAAGATAAATCTGAACCTTGGTTCCGTGCTTCTGTTGGAGGATTAGCTGTAGATGAGATCAAAGTAATGCTTCCAAAATTGGAAACAGCTTTGAATAATCTGAAATAATTTCAAACAAACATATACTTCGACTCCGTTCAGCAAGACATTGTTAAATATACAAATAGTATTAGCATTGTCACGCTGAGCGGAGTTGAAGCGTTTTTATAACCTAATAACTCATGAAACCTCCCAAAAAAGCCTTTATTGAAACAAAATATTTGTTTTATTCCAAACTGGCTATAATTCCAATAGTGATCATCAGTGTTTGGCTTTCCGGGAAAGGAGGTCATAGGTCCCTATTTCAAAACTCTATAGTATCAACCTCTATTCTTGCAGGTGTATTTTTCCTGTTCATTACTTTAGGATTGTATTATGGTCTGAAGCTAAAAGATAATGTAGGAAATATTTTAAACAGAGAAAGAATAAAAAAATATACTGATAAAGCACCGGAGATTGGCAGTTTTGACTTTGATCCTCCTGTAGTAGGAGACGGAATAGGAAGTGCTATACTTTCAGTGGTTGTGTGGATTATATTTTCCATTGTGCTTATATTTCTTTCTTATTTCTTAGGACTTTTCTTTTGGTCAGCTTTATTATTTCTGACCGCCATGCTATATTGGATTTTTTTCAGAGCATTGAGATTAGTTTTTAAAAACTCAGGCAAATGCAAAGGAGATATGATAAAAAGTCTTGGATTTGGGGCTTTCTATTCATTTTTATATGTTTCCTGGATTTATGGAATCATTTTCCTTGTCAATTATATAAATTAAGGTCCGGTTTTTATTCCATAAAAATTAAATAAACATTAAAAATTAAGCAAACGCTTTGTACAAAGTCAGCTAGGAATTATCTTTGAGCCCTTTATAAGCTAAGAATAAACAGGGTTGAAAACAACAATGATGAAAAAATTGAGATTTTTGCTATTGCCAATGTCTGTATTGGTTTATTCACAGGAGGTGGATACATTGCAGGTTAAAGAATTATCACAAGAGCTTGAATCTCCAAAAGTACAGACTTATACTTTAAAAGACGGTTCTGTGCGAACCTATCCAAAACCTAAACTGCTGGATTTTGTAACCAAACTTCCCCGAAACTTTATCAATACCAATAAAGATTTTGTAGCAAAAGATCATGCCTATTATTTAGGAGGCGCTGTTGCATCTACATTGATCCTTTTACCTTTTGACCAGAAATTAATTGATAATTCAAGAGAATTGGGAGAAAGATGGGGGATGGATAAAGATAACAATTATACCAAACTGGGGGGTGTTTTCAAAATTCCCAAAGACATTGGATCTACATTATATCTTATAGGAAATGGTTCTACATTAGTGTTTCTTGGAATCGGTTTTGGAGCCTACGGTTTAATTAAAAATGATTACAGAGCACAGGCAACCGCCAGTGGATTAATGGAAAGTTTAATCCTTTCCGGAGTTTTCACCCAAACCATTAAAAGAATTACCGGAAGAGAAAGCCCTTTTATCGCAGAAGAAAATGGAAATAAAGGCGGTGCATGGAATCCCTTTCCAAGTTTCTCAGCATTTGGTAAAAATACCTCAAACTATGATGCAATGCCATCGGGACACTTAACAACCTTTATGGCCGGGATTACGGTTATTGCAGACAACTATCCGGATGCACGATGGATAAAGCCTGTAGGATATACATTAGCTGGAGCCTTATGCTTTCAGATGATGCAGAGCAAAGTTCACTGGGCCTCAGATTATCCGTTAGCCTTATTAATGGGTTACTTTATTGGAAAAACAATATCAAAAAGCAGATATACAACTTCAGAAGGAACAATAGGAAAAACAAAATATAAATTTGACCTTATGGCCTCCCGCCAATGGGAATACAATATGGTAGGCGTAAAACTATCTTTTTAATATACTGACTCATTTAATAAAAATCTATACCCGATTCTCACATTTTCATAGAAGATGTGGGAATTTTGTTTTTTGAAGGATAAAAAAATCATAGAATTGAATAGAGAAATTGCACACAATCCCACATTTTATAGAGCAAAGTAGAATAGTTTTCACTATTTTTGGTCTGAATAAGCCCTGTCAATCGTCTTTTTGGAGACGAGGGCTTGAAATGACTTAATTAATATCGTACTGAATGAAAATAATCGCTGTCATCCCTGCGCGCTATGAAGCCAGCCGTTTTCCGGGAAAACTGATGCAGATACTGGGAGAAAAAACTGTTATTACCACGACCTATCAGAATGTAGTGGAAACAGGTTTGTTTGATGAGGTATTTGTAGCAACAGATTCTGAAATCATCTTGGAGGAAATTACTAAGAATGGAGGAAAAGCTGTAATGACAGGACAACACGAAACAGGAAGCGACCGTATTGCCGAAGCGGTACAGAACATAGATTGCGATATCGTGATTAATGTTCAGGGCGACGAGCCTTTCCTTAAGCTGGAACCTTTGAAACAGTTGATTGAAGTTTTTAAACAAGACGATCAACAGGAAATCTCTCTGGCTTCCCTAAAAATAAAACTGTCAGAAAAAGAAGAAATAGAAAATCCGAATAATGTAAAAGTAATTACAGATAATAATGGTTTTGCTTTATATTTCAGCCGTTCTGCAATTCCTTTTCACAGAGAAATTTCTTATGATGTAAGCTACTTTAAGCACATTGGAGTATATGCATTCAGAAAAGAAGCTTTATTACAGTTTTCAAAACTGGAAATGAAACCTTTGGAAATATCCGAAAAGATTGAATGCATCCGCTACCTGGAATACGGAATGAAAATAAGAATGATAGAAACCAATTTCGTTGGAGTAGGCATCGATACGCCGGAAGACCTGGAAAAGGCGAGGAAGCTGATTTGATCTCAAAATTTGAAAATGAGATCATTTGAGAATGTAATAATACCATTTTACTTTCTCTGGCTTTTTGCTTTTTATCCCAATTCCCCTTATATTTGAATTGATAAATAAGTTATTTTGGTCAGGATCTTATTTTTAATCGCATTATTTTACGGTTCAGTTTTGAAATCTCAGGATCTGAATCATAAAAAATTCTATGCCCAGATTCATCATAGCTGTGTGGCAACTACCAATGGAGCCTATGATAGATATACTTTTCTGGTCCTGGAATTTAAAAATAATGTAATATATCCGGCGTATTTACAGATACCTTCCGGAGAGCAAAACAGCAAAGATCCTGTTACCTATAAATATGAAAATAAAATATTATATCTTACAAAAACGTTAGGTTTTAAAGAAGATCCGGGAATGATTTTTAAATATGTAAATGGAAATCTGGTTCCACAAAATAAAAAAAGCAAGCTAGGCTTGATTTTTAAACCTTCTTTAAAGAACTATTTTAATAAAATTAAATGAAAAAAATAATATACTTAATCCTTTTTACCGTTACAAGTTCATTGTATTATGGCCAGACTGCAAAGGAAATTATAGATAAAAATATTGAATTATCCGGAGGCCTAACCAATTGGAAGCTTTTAAACTCCGTATTGCTGCAAGGAAAAGTAGTATTGGGAATTAAGGATGAGTATCCTATAAAAATATACCAGCAGAGACCTAATCTTACCAAAACGATCATTGTAATTGGAGGAAAAGAAACTGCGATTGAAGGTTTTGACGGAAACAAAGGCTATGCAATGAACTATGCAGCCAATAAACTTCAGGTGTATCCGGAATATGTACCGGAAAATTTTGATAATGATTTTATTGACTGGGAAAATAAAGGCTTTGATGCCAAATACCTTGGAAAGGAAAAAGTAGGCGAGATCTATTGCCATAAAGTAGAGCTGACCAAGAATGTGAATAAGAATATGTATTATTTTGATACAACCACTTATATGCTTTTAAAGGAAATTAAAAAAGAAGAAACGGTAGTATATTCCGATTATAAAAAAGTAGGAAATCTTACGATGCCTTTCAGAATAGAATCTTCAAGTCCTAAAAAAGATGGTGATTATGTGATGCTTCTTAACAGAATAGATATCAATAAGGTCTTTCCGGCGAATATCTTTAAGTTTTAATTCATCAGCAGTTTCGGCTGCTTAAATTTATAAGAAATGAAAAATATTTTTTTAATGCTGCTTTCTTTCATGGCGTTTCTGCAAAGCTGCACCAATCAAAAAAGTGAAATTTCTCAAGCAAAAACCAAAGAACTTATGGGAAAAACAATATATGACTTTAAAGTAGAAAGCCTTGACGGTAAGGAAATCAACTTTGCTGATTTCAAAGGAAAAAAAATCCTGATCGTGAATACAGCTTCAGAGTGCGGATTTACTCCTCAGTATGCTGATCTTGAAAAACTATATGAAGAATATAAAGACAAATTGGTAATTGTAGGTTTCCCAGCCAATAACTTTGGCGGACAGGAACCAGGAAGCAATGCTGAAATCGGAACATTCTGCCAGAAAAACTATGGAGTAACATTCCCAATGGCAGCGAAAGTTTCTGTAAAAGGAGATGATACAGCACCTATCTTTAAATATTTAACAGAGCAGGAATTAAACGGAGTGAAGAATACAACTGTTCTTTGGAACTTCACCAAATTCCTGATTGATGAGAACGGAAAACTGATTGATACTTATGTAAGTACAACCAAGCCTACAAGTGATGCCATTACAAAGCATTTGAAATAAATAAAAAGTAAATTTATATACAGAAAGTGGATGTTATCATCCACTTTTTTTATTTTTGAATAAATAATAACTCATGAAAAAAATATTTTTTGCAGTTTGTATTGTAGCCGCTTTTTTATCAGGATTTGCCTTTAAAGCAGTTACAGAAAAAGAATCTGATGATCTGAAAAGAGTAACAGGAATTGGTGGTATCTTTTTTAAATCTAAAGATCCAAAAAAAATAAGAGAATGGTATCAGCAACATTTGGGCCTTGAAGTTAATGAATACGGATCTGTTTTTGAATGGTATCAGGGTGCTGATAACTCTAAGAAAGGGTTCAGCCAATGGAGTCCTTTCAGTGAAAAAACAAAATATTTTCAACCTTCTGAAAAAGATTTTATGATTAATTACCGGGTACAGGATCTTGAAAAGTTGGTAGAACAGTTAAAAAAAGAAAATGTAACCATTCTGGATAAAATTGAGAGCTATGACTATGGAAAATTCGTCCATATAATGGATATTGAAGGCAATAAAATAGAGCTTTGGGAGCCTAATGATATTGAATATGAAAAGCTGGGACAAAGTATGGGGAGTAAGACTACAAAATAAATTATATTTTTGTTCCGAATCTTTAAATAAAATACAAACTAAATCAAAGCATCTGTGCCAATCTGCGGGTAAATAAAAATTACCACAGATTGCACGGATTTACACAGATTTTTTAGGATACTATTTTATCATCTATCAATCACCTTATCTGCAAAACAAAAAATATTTCCAAGCTTAATACTGGAGTAGCCATTACTTTTTATCTTAGAAGAATTAATCATAGCTTTTGCTAAAATATCTGTAGGCAAAGGCTTTTGACTTTCCAATAACCCTAGTTTATTCGCAAATTTTATAATCCGGCTGCCCAAAACTTCTCCCGTTCTTTCAGAATCTTTTCGCTCAAGCATTCCGGGTTTAAAAATGGTGATCTTATTAAAATGTAATTGTTTTACAGCGTCTTCCAGTTCTCCTTTCATTTTAGAATAAAAAATCCTTGATTTCGGATCGGCACCATAAGCAGAAACAAGTATATAATCTTCCACATCATTCTCTCTGGCAGCTTTCGCAAATTCATATTGGTAATCAAAATCTACTTTTTTCTGAGCTTCCTTGCTTCCTGCATTTTTCAGAGTAGTTCCCAGACATGAAAATGCAACATCTCCCTTCACCATCTCTTTCCATTCTTCAGGTTTTTCAAAATCCACAACATGAACTTTAAGTCTTTCATTCTCAATGTCAACAGGTTTTCGTACAAAAATATCGACTTCCTCAAAAGCCTTGTCGTTGAGTAACTGATTAACCAGATCTTTTCCTGTAGCGCCTGTAGCACCGATTACTAAAGCTTTCATAACAATAGGGGTTTATGTAATGGTATTTTCTTTCTTAAATTTACTAAATTTGAATAAAAGATAAAAGATAAAAGATAAAAGATAAAAGATAAAAGATCTTATCATTAAATATCTTACCCATCAATCATCATTTATAAATTGTCATTAATCATATTACTCATTATTAATTACTTGTAAAAAACCATGGATGCCAACGAAATACTAGACTATTGTCTTTCCAAAAAAGCAGTTACAGAAAGTTTTCCATTTGACAACGAAACCCTTGTACTGAAGGTAGACACCAAGATGTTCCTGCTAATGAGTCTGGAAAGACAGCCATTATCCATCAATGTAAAGACAGATCCAGAGTGGAGTGCAGAGCTTCGGGAGCAATATTCCCAGATTGAAGGAGCTTACCATATGAATAAAACCCATTGGAACTCTGTTGCAGTAGATGGGTTAAAAAGAGATTTGATCTTAAAACTTATTGATCAGTCATATGATCTGGTTTTTAAATCGCTGACAAAGAAAAGTAGGGAGCTTATTAATAATTCGTAAAATTTTATTTTTGATCAGCATATCGTACCTGTAAGAATTAAATATCATCTTACATTTTTATTAATTCTTATCGTATTCAATCATGTTGGTTTGTAAAAGCAATAGTTGATTTTTGCCATTCCTTAGCATTGCGGTTGCTGTTTTATCCTTTTGGCTAATATTAAATTCTATTGTAGCCTTGGTATTTTTTTGATGATTAAAAAAAGAATCAAACTGTTTAAAGGTTTTTTCTTCATTAAACTCAAAATCTACAGCGCATCGGTTACCGTTTTTATCATACCATTTAATATATACATTTTTAGGAATGCCACGTTCTTCATAGATGTTGTTTTGAAGGGTTTCATCAAAAAATACAAAACGCTCAGCATTGTAAAACCTAAAATCAGCATCAGAGATTTTTATTTCCGGAGATACTACAAAGGTTGGATACCAGTTGTAACGTGTTCGCAATTTGTCCCAATAACCATAAGGGATAGGTTTGTTTTTTGTATGCTGTTGTGTTTTAAAAGGTATAATAGTGGTATCTGTTAATACTTTTTTGCGCCATTCCTGATTAAATACATCTCCATATTTAAGTCCTTCTCCATCAATTATTGGTTTGGTGATATTTACTTTTTCTGCAGAGTAGCGGCCAATTTCTATTTGACGACGCCCGCTGCTGCCAGCCCATACCACTAATATTCCTCCCGGAGCAAAACCCATAATAACACTGTTATAGTTTTCCTGTGTTTTTCTTTTACCTATTTGCTCAGTATAGGGTGTATTGAAGAGCATTTGCAGTTTGTTATAATCAATAGGACTGTTCACTCGGTAAAAACAATCTTCTGCAAATGAATACCAGGTAAGATCCAGTTCCTTGGGGAGTGACATTGTTTTCTTATCTGTATTGCCTCCGTCTTCACCCCATTTTGCACCGTAATTTACAGTATTCCCTTCATTAAAGGTAAATTCATATCTTTCATTATTGGAAAGTAAAAAAATACCTTTGTATAACTGCACGGGATAAGCATCTGGATTACTCATTGAACCACGCCATCCTTCTCCGGTTGCCTTTATATTACCTGTAGAAGCTACTGTTTCTTGTCTTTCATTATGTTGCATAATGTTATATACAATAGAGATAACAACAATATATATGATAATGACCGGAAGTAGCGTTTTGTATGATCTAATGGCCCAGGTTATTAGAATACTGCTGAAAACCGTCAAAAAAATACTCAGGATTAAAATGATGGGAAACATTTCTGAGATAAGATCACCCAAATCAGCATACAGCTTGTGTTCATATTCATCACCTAACGTACTGACAAATAATAAGACAGGCAAAAGCACACAGGAAGTAAGGTAAAATATAAAACCATAAGCCAGTTCAAAGATTATATTGGGCTGATCAAGTAGGTTTAACTTTCTGCGAATGCCATTAAAACAGAAATAGAATAGGGTAATTAAAATAAAATAGGGTGAGCAGAATAGTGCTGCATATACCAGATTTAAATCGGCATTCTGTGTACATAACATGCCCGCTAAACTCAATATGGTAACCAGAATAGCGGAGATAATAGATTTGAAAATCATTTTATTATAGAATATCTATTTTGTTTTAAAGTTAGTACATCCGTTAGTATTTGTTGACTTTCTGCTAGTAGTCCATTCAGTCAGATTATTTACAAAAGATGTGAGGTTTAGTTACAACCTGAAGTGATACTAAGTAAATATAAATAAAATAATAAACCAAAATAGTTTTTATTGATTTATTATTAATGTTTAATAGACTTTTAGTGTATTTTTCAATACTGTTTTAAACTTATTTTTAATTATTTGGCATAAAATATAGGCAATTACTCTTTGTGAAATTAAAATTTTAAAGATATAGGTACGAATTTTGTTGTCAAATAGCTGTGAAATATTAAATTGAAATTAATTAAAATAAGAATAAATGAAAAATCACTTTTTATTATTCATGGCAGCTGGTGCATTGATGCTATCAAGTTGTAATAAAGCAGAAAAGAAAACAGCTCCTGAAGCTTCAGTATCTGAAAAGGTTGCAGAAAATTCTTCTGGTAATCTTAAGATAGAATTTACAGGTACAGAACAATTTACAATCAAAAATCCAAAACTTAAAGTAAGCTTATACGGAATAAGTGAAGGATTACAGGATACTCCTGCCACATTGATTGCAGAAAAGGAATTTGAAGGAAAAGCGATTCCTTTTACGATTGAATTACCATTACCGGCAGATGCTCAAAGCAAAATCAATCCAAAACCTATGAAGGGTGCTAAATATTATATAGCGACTGAATGGGATTCTGATGGTAATGGAAAAGCGAATGAAAAAGGAGATATCTTCATTGATCACGATAAAGCATTTCCGAATGTAAAATTAAATAGTGACACCCAAAAAATCTATGTAAAGATTTTGAAATAAAAAACTAAAAAGGCTATTCATCACTGAATAGCTTTTTCTTTATATCTTAAAAATTAAATTCTTCTGTTAATCGCTTATCTTCGTCTAGTCGCTCAATAAGTTTTTCCAAACCTTCAAACTTTATTTCATCATGAAGAAAATCTCTGAATCTCACAGTGATCTTTTCATCATAAATATCATGGTCAAAATCAAGGATATACACTTCAACGGTTAACTTTTCTCCATTTACCGTAGGATTGGTTCCAATGCTCAGCATTCCTTTATATTGCTGACCTTTTATGTCTACTTCAACGATATAAGCTCCTTTTTTAGGTAAAAGTTTAATAGATTGCGTATCTATATTAGCCGTAGGATAACCTATAGTTCTTCCGATTTTCTTGCCATGAACTACAGTTCCGGAAACAGGGTAGAAGTATCCCAACATTTCATTGGCTTCTTTAATATTTCCCGTTAAAAGTGCATTACGAACCTTGGTAGAACTGATGTTATTTTCATGAATGTTAATAGCTTCCATCTGTTCCACTTCAAAATCTAGTTCTTTGGACAGCTTTTGAAGAAGTTCAAAATTTCCGCTTTTATTTTTTCCGAAAGAATGATCGTATCCTATAATAAGGTATTTCACATTAAGTTTATCAATCAGGATCTGGCGTACAAATTCTTCTCCGGTAAGGTTTCTGAATTCTTCGTCAAACTCCTTCAGAAACAAATTGTCAATGCTGTACTTTTCAATACGCTGTTGCTTTTCCTCTATTGTATTCAGGAGTTTTAAATCTTCATTAGGATTAAAAACAAACCTCGGATGTGGCCAGAACGTAAGGATGGCTGTTTCCAGATTGTTCTCTGTTCCTACTTTAATTAGTTCATCGATAATACTTTTATGTCCAAGATGTACCCCGTCAAACATACCTAAAGACAATGCTAGAGGCTTTTGAGAGGTATAATCTTTAAAATTCTTGAAAACTTTCAAAACGGGAAAAATTTGACTGCAAATATAGATATAATGTAACAATCTATCAATATAACAATGGACCAATATTTTTTTCTGGTAAATAGGTTTGTAAAACTAGTAAATAGTGCCTTTGGTAAATTTCTAAAAAGTATGATAAAAATCTTTTTTTTACCAATTGCGGGTTTATGAAGAATCACTATATTTGCACCAAGAAAAAATTTAGCAATGGCAAACCAAATTAAAGGTAAAATTTCTCAAATTATTGGTCCGGTAATCGACGTTGTCTTCAATGATGTGGAAGCAATTCCATCTATCTATGATGCGTTAGAAATTACAAAAGAAAACGGTGAAAAAGTAGTTTTAGAGGTAGAACAACATATTGGCGAAGATACAGTAAGATGTATTGCAATGGACGCTACTGATGGTCTTAAGAGAGGTCAAGATGTAATCGGATATGGAGATCCTATTACAATGCCAATCGGTGAGGCTGTAAACGGAAGACTATTCAACGTTGTTGGTGATGCTATCGACGGACTTCAAAATATATCTAAGGATGGTGGTCTTCCAATTCACAGACCAGCTCCAAAATTTGATCAATTATCAACTTCAGCAGAAGTTTTATTTACAGGTATTAAAGTAATCGACCTAGTTGAGCCTTACGCAAAAGGGGGTAAAATTGGATTGTTCGGTGGTGCTGGTGTAGGTAAAACGGTATTGATTCAGGAGTTGATTAACAATATTGCAAAAGGACACGGAGGTCTTTCTGTATTCGCCGGAGTAGGTGAAAGAACGAGAGAAGGAAATGACCTTTTGAGAGAGATGCTTGAATCAGGAATTATCAAGTATGGTGATGATTTCATGCATTCTATGGAAAACGGAGGTTGGGATCTTTCAAAAGTAGACCTAGAGGCTATGAAAGAATCTAAAGCAGCATTCGTATTCGGACAGATGAACGAGCCGCCAGGTGCAAGAGCTAGAGTAGCACTTTCTGGTCTTACATTAGCTGAGTACTACAGAGATGGTGGTGAAAGCGGACAAGGTAGAGACGTACTTTTCTTCGTAGACAACATCTTCCGTTTTACACAGGCTGGTTCTGAGGTATCTGCACTTCTTGGTCGTATGCCATCAGCGGTAGGTTACCAACCAACTCTTGCTTCTGAGATGGGTGCGATGCAGGAAAGAATTACTTCAACTAAAAATGGTTCAATTACTTCAGTACAGGCGGTATACGTACCTGCGGATGACTTAACTGACCCGGCTCCTGCAACAACGTTTGCTCACTTGGATGCAACTACGGTACTTGACAGAAAGATTGCTTCATTAGGTATTTACCCAGCGGTAGATCCATTGGCTTCTACTTCAAGAATCTTGTCTCCAGAAGTTATTGGTCATGAACACTATAACTGTGCTCAAAGAGTAAAAGAAATCCTTCAGAGATACAAGTCACTTCAGGATATCATCGCAATCCTTGGTATGGAAGAACTTTCTGAAGAAGATAAATCAGTTGTTTACCGTGCAAGAAAAGTTCAGAGATTCTTATCTCAGCCTTTCCACGTTGCAGAACAGTTTACAGGTATTCCAGGATCTTTAGTAGATATCAAAGATACCATCAAAGGATTCAACATGATTATGGATGGTGAATTAGATCACTTACCAGAAGCTGCTTTCAACTTGAAAGGAACGATCGAGGAAGCTATCGAAGCTGGACAAAAAATGTTAGCTGAAAACGCTTAATAATTAGACATAAAGATATCAGATACTAGACATGAGACTTTAAAGTGTCTGAAATCTGAAATCTGAAATCTTCAAATCTAAATTAAAATGAATATAAAAATTTTAACACCAGAATACGTAGTTTTTGAAGGAGAAGTAAACTCAGTATTATTGCCTGGAAAAAATGGTGAATTTCACATCATGAAAAACCACGCAGGAATTGTTTCTTCTTTAATTGGTGGGAAAGTAAAGCTTTTTACAAACTCTGTAGATGAAGCTTTCGCAAAAAACCTAACCAAAGAAAATGATAAAGACTCTATCTTTTCATATTCTATCAAAAGCGGTGTTGTGGAATTTAATCATAACAAAGGAATTATCCTTTGCGAATAATTAAATGAAAAGCTAAATATATTTTCAAAAAAGTGTAACTTTGGTTACACTTTTTTTATTTCATTTCATGTAAAAGTCTGATTCTATGAAGAAAAGTATAATCATATTCTTTACAATTCTGGGAATTTTCCTCAATGCTCAGAATATCAAAACCAAAAGAGGAATTATCAGTTTAGACGGAATCCCGGTGGCGAAAATATCCAATAAATCCAATGAGTATACCTTCATGGATTTAAAGGAAACACCATTGTATACAATAAAATTTATTGATAAAAGTATTGTTGACTCTGTCAGAGACAGCTATATACAGATTAATAGGGTTTATAACAGGGATAAAACCATTGAAGTAGATTATTCATCACCTTCTGCATTTTCCGGAGAAGAAAAATCTGCGGTGTATACTTCCGTGAAAGATTTTAAAATCATTGATAATAAAGGAATAAACGTAAAGACCCTGGATGAGCTGTTTTCAAATATTCCGAAAAGGAAACTGGACAGTAAAACAAAGGATGCCTATACGATCAGAAAGAAGATTGATAAAATGAATCTGGAAGTCAATAAAGTAGGTGAGATCCTTAGCAATGGAGTTCCTGTCGGTTATTTTACGAATCTACCTGTAAGTTTTGGTTCAGATGATAAAATCATGGAGAAAAGCTTTCTGGATATTGAGATCTATGATGCAAAAAGTAAGCTCATAGGAAGATATATTACAACCACAAAGCAACTGAAAACAGCTGGTGGAAAGTCTTTTACCCTCTTCAAGGAAATGTCCGGAAGAGCATCAATCTTAAAATATCCAACCTATAAAGCACTTGCCGAACGTATGGCCATCATGGATCCCAATTTTATTAAAATCCAGGAAAAGGTAACTGTAGGACCAGTGACAAAAGATACTCCTAATTAAATTGAATCCGTTTAAAAAATACATAAACAAAAACCTTGGAGCAAACTTTCTGAGGTTTTCTTTTATAACCACTTAATTATATAGATTTTTCACTTATTTTGGGGCGTATATTTTTTGCCACGAATGCACGAATTTTCTTTTTTGCTGTGTGTAAAATAGTATATAATTATCTGATAAACCTGTGATATCTGCGGAAACCTTTTCTTTTCCACATTCCTGCAACATGACAAAGGTGCGGATATTTAGATACAGTTCAAAGTAAAAATAATTCAATAGCAACGGGCTTTATCCCGTTTTATAATAAACATAATATTCCATTGGCTTTAGCCAAAACATTACAACAAATCTCATATTGATTTATTTTTAGTATTTTAATCTAAAATAAATTCCAATGAAGAAGATATTATTTTTTGTTGCCTTATTTCTGTTCTCAATGACTCCAGCCCAGAAGAAATTCCAGATAATCTATCAGAATGGGGATTATTATACGGCTTATATTGCTGATAAAAATGGGAAAGTCATCAGGAAACTTGATGATTCATTTGGTTTGAATTATAGACCAGAAACTTTAGGTTATTTTTCTATTTTCTCAATTAAGGGAGAAGATGGTTGGACGGCCATTGACATCAACGGAAAGAAGTTATTTAAAGTTTTGAATACCGAAATAGGAACTATGAGTCCTGATGATATCATTCAAAAAAAGATAAGAATTGTTGATGAAAACAATAAAATTGGATTTGCAGATGAAAAAGGGAGAATAGTTATTAAACCTCGATTTGAGGAAGTATCTTCCTTTTACCATGGAAAGGCTATTATTGGAGAAAAATGCAAAAAAAAATCTTTAAATGACCATCCACAAGAGCAAGGCTGTCAACATTATTTCATTGAATGTGAGAATAATGGATACATCAATACTAAAGGAGAAGTCATCGAATTGGGAAAATACACTTTTGAAGAAATAGCCAATAAGATCAAATGGAAATATGATTACTAAAAGACTCATTCAGAATTTAAAAATCTGCGTCATCAGCAAAATCAGCGAGAGAAAAATAAAAAAATCATTAATTAGAAAATCCCTGAGAAAAATCGCCACAATTTTACAAACTCAAAATCACCCCATTTTCCTTCAATTGCTGCATAGGTTTTGAGAACCAGAACAATTCAAAATCTTCAAAATTTTCTTCAAACTGAGTCTTAAGTTGCTGAACTATAGGTTTTTTCTGATTGTCTATAGAATGTTCTTCCAAAATATTCATCAGCCATTCTGCTTTGTCCTGTTCCATTTCAACCTTAACAATATTGGTTTTTAAGTGGAATGTAAGAAGTGTATATGTACCAGAATATTTCTTTTTATTTTTTATGCGATTCTCAGCGATTACATTTTTGGTTAAAAAGACAACTTTTGAATTTCCTTTAAATTTAAAATCTTCCTCTTCCAATAAACTGTCGTGAATATAATCGGGATGGATTGTTGTTCTTGGAATTTTAAAATCAAACCACTCTTGAAGAGGAAGTTCAAAATTAATTCCGTGCATATAATTGAATAAGGATTTTTTTAAACCCGAACTAAATTTACCATGATTGATTCCGGTCTTGTCCGTAAAATCAATATCATTATTAGCAAATAAAATTTCCTGTTTGATTGGAGTCACTCCAAATTCTTCAGGGTTTAATCCAACAGGTGAATGGGCAGTCATTGCAAACTGATGCCAGAATCCACTTTGAAGAATTCCCATTTCAAATAACTGACGAATCATTTCCATAGAATCAATCGTTTCCTGAATGGTTTGTGTTGGGTAGCCATACATCAGATAAGCATGGATCATAATTCCGGCTTCTGTAAAATTTCTTGTCACTTTTGCAACCTGTTCCACAGAAATTCCTTTATCAATTAATTTTAATAAACGGTCACTTGCTACTTCCAATCCACCGGAAACAGCAACACAACCTGAAAGCTTTAATAAATAACATAAATCACGGGTGAAACTTTTTTCAAAACGAATATTAGTCCACCAGGTAACAACAAGGTTTCTTCGGAGAATTTCAAGAGCAACCTCTCTCATCAAAGCCGGTGGTGCGGCTTCATCAACAAAATGGAATCCGGTTTCCCCTGTTGTTTTAATAAGTTCCTCCATTCTGTCAACCAGAATTTTAGCAGAAATAGGTTCGTAGATCTTAATATAATCTAAAGAAATATCACAGAAAGTACATTTTCCCCAATAGCATCCGTGAGCCATGGTTAATTTATTCCATCTTCCGTCACTCCACAAACTGTGCATGGGATTGGCAATTTCAATGACTGAAATATATTGATCCAGTCTTAAATCTGTATAATCCGGCGTGCCAATATCTACCTGCTTATAATCATGTCTTTTGGTGTTATTCTTATAAACGACTTCCTGATTTTCAAGTAAAAATGTTCTTTTGTATTGGTGTTCTTCGTTTTGCTGAGGATGGCAGACATTTTCACATAGCAGTTCAAGAGGAAGTTCTCCATCATCTAATGTTATAAAATCGAAAAACTCAAAGACTCTTTGATCTTTAATCTCTCTTAATTCAGTGTTGGGGAAACCTCCTCCCATTGCAATTTTAATGTGTGGAAAATTTTTCTTTATAAACTGTGCACTTCTGAATGCAGAATATAAATTTCCTGGAAATGGAATAGAAAAGCACACCAATTTAGGTTGAACAGTTGCTATTTTTTCTCGAAGAATGGTTAAGGTGAAATCATCGATAAATGTTTCTTTATCAGCTAATTTTGAATATAATTCATTAAAAGAATTGGCACTTTTTCCCAATCGTTCGGCATATCTGCTGAAACCGAAATCAGCATCAACATTTTCAACAATATAGTCTGAAATATCCTCCAGATATAGGGTAGCCAAATGTTTTGCTTTATCCTGTAATCCCATGTTTCCGAAAGCAAATTCCATATCATCCAACTGGTTGAAACGGGAAGCTTCAGGAAGAAAGTTCATGCTACAGATCTGTCTTGCCAGTGTAGGAGTTTTCCCCTGTAAAAAAGGAATCACCTGGTCAATGGTTTTTAAATATTCTTCTCTTAATGCATAAATTCTCTGGGAATTTTCAGAAATATTCTGAAGATCAATTTCTTTATTGAAAACTTTTTGTAATCCACCATTTGAAAATAACTCCAAAATAACATCTATTCCTAAATCAATCTGATAACTGGAAATATTTTTAGTATTTAAAAATCCTTTAATATAGGCAGTAGCTGGATAAGGAGTGTTAAGTTGGGTAAAAGGCGGAGTAATAAGAAGTAAGTCTTTCAACAGAAATTTTTTGCAAAGTTATAAGTTTTAAATGCAAAAGAGCAAAAGTTTTGATTAATTATTCACCTAAAAGCATAAAATACTTTTCTCTAATTTCTGTGCCTATTTATGATTACATTTTCCAGTGATAATAAGTCCATTCAATCCCAAATAATCCGGAATGTGTTTCAATATCGAGATCATTTCCTTTCCCAAATTTGTTATAGATCTTTCGGTCTACATCAATTGCCATTGGTTTTACATATTCTTTTAAATAATAAGAGCGAGAATATTGAAGACCATTTTCAGATCTTATGACCTTATTTTTTCTACCCAGAATTTCATATTTCTTATTTTGAATAGTAATGAATTCTTTACCGGGAATGTTTGGATATATATCTGTATATTCGGCTGTTGAGAGATCTTTCCAAAATGCAGGGCTATTCATTTTTTCTTTTGAGACCACTTTTAATTCATGTTTAGTTACCTCATAAGTGCCATCCGAATCTGATCCCTTTTCATTAGAAATAGCTTTGTCAACGATTAAAAATTTTTTCGATACCGGTTTTGAAAAATCAAAAGACATATTAACTGCTAAAAAGAATGGTATACAATAATAAGTCATAGTCTGTAAGATATTCTGATTATTGGCTGACATATTTTTTGACTTAATAAAAAGAGATCCTATTACCGGTAAAATAAATAAAAGAAAATTAGTGATTAAAGTAAAATTATAAAATTCAAGAATTTTCCAGAGTATAAGAAAATATAGAATAGGTGTAGTGAGGAACAGAAGCTTATAAGAGGTTAATTGATCAATATTTCTCCTATCTGTATCATTCATGAAAAACCTTAGCCAGGGAATACAAAAAATAACAATACATAGAATCCTGAAGGGTATTGACAATGGGTCTGAAAATAACAAAACGATGCAGAAAAGTATTCTTGTAATTAAAGAAAAAACGATCTTCAAAATAAATTTCATATTGTATTTGCCATCAATTTGTTGAGTAAATATAAAAATTTTCTTGAAAAATAGCCCTATATTATTAAAAAGGAATGTTTTAATAATCAGTTTATTATAAAGAGCTGAAACATGAGAAAAAAGTAGAGCTGAAAGATATTATTTTTTTTAAATGTATAATAATTGTTAGTTTTGGATGCTGGATTTTGTGTATAATCCAATAGACGGTTAATAAGAAAGTAAAAGGAAAAAAGATAACAAAATGACTGATGTATTTGAAAATTACCTATTCTCGAAAGGATCACTATTAGCAGAGGAAATCAGCTTTTCTGCGAAGTTCTTCAAACCGATCCACTTAAAAAAGGGTGATTTTTTTATTCATGAAGATGAAACCTGCCGCCATATTGGATTTATCGCTAGTGGAGCTGTAAAAGCATATGCTATTGACAAAGAAGGAAAGGAAAATATAACCTGCTTCAAGTTTGAAAATGAATTCGTGACCTCTTTTCAGGAGTTTGTGATGCAAGAAAAATCCAGAAGGAGTGTCAGAGTTATTGAAGATAGCGTAATCTATAGAATAAACTATCCGGACTATCAACATCTGCTTAGCCAGGTGACCGCCTGGAACGGAGTTATACACTCGGTAATGGAGCAGGAGTATAGTCAAAAGGAAAGTTATCTGTTGAATTATAATAACAGGTCGGCTGTGGATAAATACCGTAGTGTTCTGTCTAACGAACCGATGCTTGCCCAGCGCATAACGACGCAAGATCTGGCATCATACCTTGGCATTACACAAAGATCGCTTACGCGGGCAAAAGGACAAATACATAAGTCCAATATATTATAGACAAATGTCCTTATACAAGTATGGATCGGTGATGTAGATTTGCATAAAAAAACTATGCTACGTCAGATTGCTCCCGAAGTGTTCCAGATTTCACTGATGCCACGAAACAGTATCAACTGCTATATTATTGAAGGTATATTGGTAGACTCCGGAATCAGGAGTTCGTATACGAGTGTAAAGAAAGCTCTCCAGAAAATTCCCGTTTATCAACATGTACTTACCCATGCTCATGCAGACCACCAAGGTTGTAGCGATCAGATATGTACTGAGTTTGCGATCCCCTTACTTTGCCATCCGGACGAAGTTTTGAGGACTGAAACGGGGATGGTAACCAAAGACTATCCAAATCCGGAACATTGGATAGCAAAGCTTCAACAAAAGTATTGGGCAGGTCAGGGAAATAAAGTAGAACGCACAATCGTTGAAAATGATAGGATCGGAAATTTTCGGGTAATAGAAACGCCTGGACATTCGCCAGGTCATATTTCTTTATTCCGTGAGCAAGATGGTGTACTGATAATCGGAGATGTGGCAACCAATATGAACCTGCTTACTACAGCGACCGGTTTGCGGCTTCCCCCAAATATATTCACCTCGGATCAGCAACGCAATATCCAATCACTCCAGAAGTTGGCAAAACTGAATCCATCCATTATCTGCTTCGGTCATGGACCTGTCATGCGAAATACAGATCAGAAGTTTGAGAAGTTTGTGGCTAAATATAATTTACAATAGATTCACCAGGGCTTTCTTCCTTTCTTCTCTTATAAAACGGATGCAAAAAATTATTTAAACACAGCATCGGGTGTATTTTTATTGATGAAATGAAGAAAAGCCCCTTCATCAAAATAGCCATTTTTATCTATAATTTCAGGATGCAGGAATTCTGCTTCATTAGAACCATCCAAACTTATATTTTCAATAAATCTTCCTTCTTTTCCCTCAATTACATTGTGAAGACTTATTAAATATTTTGAACGGATACTGCCTTCTGCAACGGTATAATGTCCGTTTTCTGCAATAAGTGAACTGGTTATATTTCCATTACTAAAAGTTTCATTATCATTACCCGATGCTCCAAACAAAAGATTACAGGAAAGGTTTCCTGAACAATAAAGTGAACCGTTGACAATAATATTTTTTGCCTGTATATTTCCAATAACAATAAGTATAACATAATCCTCAACAAAAAGATTTTCGGAAAGGGTAATGTCTTGTTCAAATAAGATGATTTTATAGCCTTCTCCATCTTCTGTTATTAAATCAAGAGAGGTTGAATGCATGTGCTCTGCAAGGGTAATTTTAGGGGTATTATCATCATTATTTTCCTCTAAAGATGCTGCTTTTATCTTTTCTGCGGTTTCCTGATCCAGCATTTCAAGAAATTCTGAAAGATCTTCCTCATCTGAAGAATGATCTTCAAAAAAAGTAAAATCTAACGTTGATGAAACTGTAGAATAAAAATTCTCAGATTGATTTTTAAGCCGGGTATATAATTGATCTTTTGTGAGTTGTTGTAATTCTTTCATAAACTTTAGCTATACTGCACCTACTTATTCTAAAGAAAATAGATAGATGCAATATAAGGAGATCAATTTTGTTATGCCAGAAAGCCAAATTTATTCTCAAACAATTTTCCTATCACAGGAATAGGTTTTCTCTGTTCATTAGCTGCATTAATAATCCCGAACACCCATAAGATTAATAAAATCAATCCAATATAATTTAAAAATGATAAAACAGGAAGAATTGAAACTGTAATTGAAAGAATAATATTGACAACCACAGTTAGAAGAAAGAACCCCAAACCTTGTTCCAAATGATAATGGGCCAGGTCATTTTTAGTGGATAAATCTTTGCTTTTAACGTAAGCGATAATCCAGCCGATAATCGTTACATAGCTTAAAATAGAAATTGTTTTGCTGTTCATATTAAAATATTTTCTGCCAAAAATAAGAAGGAGGTTTTCACCTGTCAAGAGCTGATTGGTTTATTGCTGCTTTGAATTGGTATTCTGTAGGTCCTGGCAAAAAATGGTTTCCAGTCAATTTTATTCTTCTCTCATGAGTTTAAAAAAAGCCTCTTTCTTTGCCCTTGATATCGGAATGCTGGCACCATTTTCCATTTCTATCATACCTTCCCGGGAATAGCTTACAATATATTGGGTATTAATAAGATGAGATTGATGTACCCGAAAAAAATCAGGGGGAAGCAGAATACTTTCGTAATTTTTAAGAGGTTTGGAAATCATAATTTTCTTTCCATCATTCAGGTAAAAAGTAGTGTAGGAACCTGATGTTTCACAATGCATGATCTGGCTGATCTTCACCACATGCATCGCCTCCTGAGTAGGAAGAATGATTCTTTGTGGGGTTTTGTGCATATTATGACTGAGTTCGCTTATTTGCTGTTCTTCAAAGAATCGCTCCTTTAGTCCTGAAATTCTGTCGATAGCTATTTTGAGTTCTTCAGTATCAATAGGTTTTAGTAAATAATCCAAAGCACTGAACTTAAACGCCCGGATAGCATATTCTTGATAAGCAGTTGTAAAAATCAAATGAAATTTCCGGTGAGAAATTTTTTGCAATACATCAAAACCGGTCCCGTTTTTTAGCATAATATCCATGAAGACAAGATCCGGCTGAAGCCTGTCAATCAGTTTTGCTGCTTCATCAGCGCTTTCAGCATAACCAATGATCTGTATTTTATCCGGAGCTATCATCTCCAGCATAATAGACAATGCTTCCCGTAGGTGATATTCGTCTTCTATGATGATTGTTTTGTACATACTTTATAATATTGGAATAGATAATGTGACCATACAACCTTGCTGACCATCTTTGTCAATTGTAAGTTCTCTGACTTCAAGTTTTGCCTGTGAATTATCTTTAAGCATAAGAAGCAGTCTCTCATCCGTAATTTTAGTTGAAAGAGAGCGATGGGAATCATCTGTTTTCTGCCTTCTGGAAGCGGTAAGCCCAATTCCATTGTCTTTAATAGTACAGATAAGAAGATTTTCTATTGGCCTTTCTTCAAAAGTAATAAATAATATTCCTTTTTGAAATACCTCCAAAGGTTTAAGACCATGCTCAATCGCATTTTCAACAAATGGCTGTATTAAAAGAGGCGGAATAGGAAGCTGCTGATCTACAGAATCATTGCATTGTATATGGTAATCAAAACTTTGATTCAGGCGAAGCTGCTGGAGTTCGATATAATTTTTCAAAGTGAGTGTTTCTTCTTCAAGAGTGACTGTTTCCATTCTGGATTGTTCCAATACACGACGGCTTAGCTTGGCAAATTTTCCAAGATACAACACTGCAAGATCTGTATCTTTTCTGAGGATCATTCCCTGGATATTCCCTAATGCATTGAATATGAAATGAGGATCCATCTGAGACTGTAGCAATCGCCTTTCGAGAGATAACTTCTCTGCTAAGTTTTCGAGCGTTTCCTTTTCAAGAAGCTCCATTTTAAGCTTATTATTAGTCTGTTGCTGTTGAAGAAAATCTTCTCTTTTCTGATGATAGCGTTGCCGGAAGTAGTAAGATCGGTACATAAAGACCAATCCAATCAGTAAAACGGCGGAAATTCCATATCCTAATAATTGATTTTTTTTCTGAAGTTTATTTTCCTGTTCCAACTGTTTAATGCGAGCTATTTTCTTTTCAGATTCATATTTGGCATCAGTATTTTGAAGGATCTGTTGAGTAGATTCATCATACTTTAGTTTATTATATTTGATGAAAGATGCATCATATTCAAAGTAGGCTTTATAGTCTTTTTCTTCAGCAGCAATATTTTTCAGACATTCATAAAATGCTGCCAAAAGATAATTGTCCTTGTAGGGAAGACTCTGCTGATAGGCGATTCCTTCCTTGAACAGATTTTCTGCGGTTCTGTATTCTCCTTTTGATACATAATACTGCCCGCGCAGGCCCATAGAACTTCGGTAAACTCCTTTTATTCCATATTGTTTACCAATCACTACAGCTTTTTCCAATGCTGAAAGAAATGAATTTTCATCAATAGGTTTCGGTCCGTTCATATATAAAGCTGCCAGGTTAATATAAGCAATTCCGATATTGCTTTTACTGTCTATTTTCGCCTCATTTTTTTCAATAAAATCAATAGTTTGCTTAAAAAAAGAAACTGCTTCCTGCCAACGGTTATTTTCTCCTGCCGCAATAAGGTCAGAAAGATAACTTCCTACTGCAAGCCGGGCATGGAGAATACTTTCCGGATTTCCGGATTTTTCTGCAAATGAAAGCCCTTCATCAGCATATTTTTTTACTTTATCAGAAGAGTCTGGTGAGAAAAGATAGGAAATGTCAGCTCCGAGTTTAGCTGATTGGTCGTAGCTCTGCATTGTATTAAACAAGGCATAGGCTTCCAGAAAGAAAGTAAGTGCCTGTGTTTTATCATCAGTATACGATTTAAGGTAGCCCATAGCAGTATTGGAAAAAGCTTTTGCACGATTGCTTTTTATGGAGCTTGCAATATCATAAGATCTTTCCGCATATTTAGTGAATTCTTTGAGATGGAGAAGACGTTTATGGGTTAGGGCGAGATAAGCACTGCAAATAGCTTCATCCTCTTTATTTCCTGTTTTTTGAGCTGTTTGAAGAGCTGCCATCTGAATGGTAAGACTTGTCATTGAATCAGTAAATCTTTTGGAATATCCTTCACTGGCTTCATGTTCTATAGCTGATACTTTCTGAGCTTTTATAGTGCCCATAGAAATCCAGCAAAATAGAAAGCAAAATAAGATGTTGGTTATATTGTTTTTTTTCTTCACTATGTAATTGATTCGTATGGCTAAAGTATAAATTGTGGAAGTATTGACAAAATAGCAATAGGTTTAAAATGCAGATTTTAAGAGAGAATTTGAACCAAACTAAGCATGTTACAGCTAATTTTTTTCCGAATACCAATTCAGAATATACAAATACCAATTGATGCTGGTGAAAGCACGTTTGAATATTTAATCTTGCATAGAATATAATGTAATAACCATGAAAACTATATATAAACTTCTGATCTTTATTCTTTTATTTCTCCCTGTTAAGTTTCTGTTTTCTCAGCAGCCGGATGAAAAACGAATAAACATTGAAGTATCCGTGAAGGATGGAAAAAACCAGATTGTTTCTGCTGTGAAATCCTATACAATATCTTATAATAAAACGCTGATAACTCCTGAAAACAATAAAACCAATGAGGTGAAAGCATTTTATATATCATTGGATTTTGAAAAACAGGATATTCCACTTTTAAAGGCATTTGTACAAAACAAAACCGGCTTGGATGGGCAGATTACAATAACAGATACCTTCGGAAAATTACCAGCCCGGAAAATTGAATTTAAATCAGCGGTCATGGACCTGATGACAGACCAGACAACAGGGGATTATCATGGTATGTTTATGAATCTAAGCTGTAATGTCCTTATTATTGATGGATTGAAAATAGAACATTAAGACTCACAAATGATGAAAAAAATACAATATATGTAATGCATTAAAATTTCTGAAATGAGGTATGTACAGTTTAAAGATATCAAGTATAAATTTCCTAAAGACAGTTGGCTGTATTGGCGCAATGAAAAACATGATGGTGAATTTGATGAAAATTGGGTGATTTATGTTGAAGATACTTTTGAAGTAGAAAATTTGAACCTGGATGATCCTTTTACTATTTTTAATACCATAGAAAATTTAACTGACATCAATCAGGAAGCCTGTATAGCTGTGCTTATTGATGGAAATTTTAAAGCAGAAAATATCTATAATAACGAATCAGACGGTTCTATTTGCCTGTGTGTATTGGGAAATCTTGACGCAGATAATATGATTGTTGGCGGACAGGAATTATATATTACAGGAAATCTGAATATAAAAGAATGTTTCTGGGGTAATTATAACCATGGAGATCTTATTGTAAAAGGAGAAACAAAAACCAGAGTCTTTGTAGCAACGGAAGGTTATCACTATGATTATAAAAAAGAACGGGTAACAGCTGAATTTTTTCTTTGTGATGAAGAGGAAGAAGATGGAATTTTCGACCGCACATTTCCAGAAGCTGTTTTTTCTGAAGAAATACTATATACAGAAGATGAAGTAGAGGAAGACGATCTTTTTACCTGGAATGCCTGGCTTTCCCGTTCTGAGGCTATCAAAATGTTGGAAAAAAACGATTCCATTATAAAGAAAGATATTCATGTTATTTCAAAAGAAGAACAAAAGAACACTGAACTTTCTTCTATTCCAAAGTGTTTTGAAAATACAGTGTTTAATGGCTTTTCATCTTTTATTTTACAGCTAGATAACTTTCATAAGCTGATGAATATTGTAAAGTTACATAAAGAAGAATATCAGTATTATACTTTCGAAGATTACGAAGTACAGCTCCACCCTGATACAGAAGAAGGACAGGCTCATGTCATGTTTACCCATGTATCAGGCTTTATATTTTTTATCTGCATAGTAACGGATGAAAATGAAGGAGAAGTAATCTCAGCAGTATATCGTGAAAACGAAGAATCTTCTTTTATAAATGTTTTTCAACAAGGAACAACTTTGCATTATATCACTTCATTGAATATTCTTTGGAATGATCTTCTTACAAGAGCTGAGCGTGGTGCTTACTTCTATAATAAATTTCTGGAAACCGTTAAGCCTGAAGAAATTCTCAGTTTTCTAAACCTACCAATAGTACAGGAAAAGTATAACGATTATAAAGATGCGGATAAAAATAATTTCTGGTATGGCGGATATTGTTTCCTGATGCGCAGGCATGGCGAAAGAGGATTGGCAGGAAGTATTGATATAGGGAAGGAGAGGGAAGCAGAGACTTTTGATATGAGAACCTACTGCTTCAGACCAGATGAACTTGATGAGCCTGAAAGATGCAACCTTTTTTACGCTTCAAGCCAGGAAAACCTTAGTGATGACAGTTACTCAGGTAACGGAGAAGTATTTAAAGTATTTCTTTACGATTGGGAGTTGTTTAGAGAATCAACAGAATGGTATCCTAAAGTAGGAAAGGCATTTACAGCAATGAATGAAGAATATCTGGAAGAAAAGAATATATAAACCTAAAGACAAATACTGTGAATACATTACATCAAGAGGCCATTGAAGCATTCCGCCAAAAAAACTATGCTGTAGCGGCAAAAAACTGGATCAAAGGACATGCTCTTCCGGATGACAGGGAGGAGCTTAAAGAAATTTATCTTTGGGCAAATTCTTTAAATGAAACTTCCCCGGACTCCGATCTTTGTTCGATATTGGGATTAATTGCTCTGGATCATCATGATATTTTTACCAATGACCGTGAAAAAGCTCTTCTCCAATGTATAGAATGGAGTAAACAGGGAATCAGTATCAGCCCTAATCACCCATGGTGTCATCGTCATGCTGGATCTTCCTTCTATTGGATGAATCAATGGGAAGAAGCGGTTCCTTATTATGAAAAAGCAATATCATTAGTTCCATCACCAACTTTACAAGTTAGATTATTTACTATTAAAAATAAGAAGAACCCTCATCCTGATTTTCTGTTATTGGATGTGAATCCTGAGACTACCGAAGCAATGGAAGCCTATAATGCCGGTGTTGAAATTAATAGAATGCTCAATCAATATCCTCAAATGTCTGAGTTTGAAAAGGAGAGGCTTACCCAATTGAAAAGAGATTGTTATGCCGTAGCTTACCGTCTTTATCATAAAACGCTGATGGAAAGAAACGGAGATCCATACAATGAAGATCCCCATACCTTTGCGATGTGCTGTAATAACCTGGCGATAGAGCTTACCAACCAGGAAAAATATGACGAAGCCATTACTGTGACGACAGAAGGGATGAAATTCAGTTATTTCATGTACATTCTTCAAAACAGATTTAATGCCCACTTAGAAGCAGGAAACCTCGAAGAAGCAGTGGCAGATGGAGAAAAGTTGATGGAAGATTTTATAGATGGAATGGATTCCGTAACCTATTTTACTATCACAGATCAGGTTTGCAGTAGCTATATGGAACTGAAGGATTACGAGTCTTCAATGGAATGGCTTAATGCCGGCATGGAAAGCTACTATTCTTTAGATGCTACAGATTCCTTATTAACCCATCCGGAAATTGTAAGATGCTTTACCAATTTTTATATTTATAAAGCTAAAATTGAAGAACAGACAGGTATAAAACCAAATGTAAATACTGCATCTCAGGAGGCTGACAGCATTTTGGAAGAAATGCCGGATAATCCAAGTATATTAATCAGCCGTTCCAATATTTTTTTAGAGGAAGAAAATTATGGAAAAGCACTGGAATGTCTTCAGTATGCTATCCATTTTGCGTCAGAACAAAATAAGATAAGATCTGTACAGGTAGCTTTATATAATATGGGATACATTCAGGTTGTAAAACTACAGGATGAAACAGCAGCATTTGAAAGTTTTGAACAGAGTATTGCATTAGGAAATGAAGACTTCTGGTGTTATTACTGGGCTGTTCATTGCGGATATCACTTACAGGAAAATGAAAAAACGGTAGAGTATGCTTTATTGGCTCTTCAGGTTTTACCACAACAGGAAGGAGTAACTAAGGATATTATTGCAGAAGTTTATGAACATATAGGAACAGCACAATTGGACCTTGGCCAATATGCTGATGCAGCGGAAAATCTGAAACTGTCTTTACAGTACAACCATTCACCCATAGCAGAAGATAATCTCAAAACAGCCGAAGCAGAAAATAAACGGAATAGTTCCGGAGGATTTTTCAAAAAGATGTTTAAATAGGACGGAATAAAGAATAAAGAATGAAGCTGGAAGAGGGAAGTGCTGAAGGTCATAAGAAAGACTATCATACTTTTTTTAAGTTGTTTATCATAATTTTCATTAGTTGTACGGCAAATAAAAACTCCCAGCTTCCATCTTCCCGCTTCCATCCTAAAAAATACAAACCCCGAAGAATACTTTCCTCGGGGTTATTTTTTATACATATTTTAAGTTCTCTAAGCGTGAGCCATGTTTTTCCGGTCGGAAATTACATTCAGTATGACTCCCAGTAAAATTAGGGTAATTCCTATCAATAAGTTGGTGGTAAACTTTTCATTAAACATAAATACACTTACCATTACAGCGACTACCGGCTCCAGTGCTCCTAAAATAGCAACCGGGGTAGAACCAATGCTCTTAATGGCATATACCAGGCATAAACTGGAAATAACTGTAGTAAGGAAAGCAAAAATAAGAAAGTTAATAAAGATAGTCATTGAAGGAATAGCAAATGATTCATGTCCTATAACAGACTTGCTCATAAAAAATAAAGACGTAAAAAGCATCGAGTAGAAGGTAAGCTTAAACCCGGAAACTTTCAGTTGGGATTTGTTGACAATTACCATATAAAGCGCATAAAACAATGAACTGAGCATAACAATTCCCAGTCCTGCAAAATTAATCTCAAAACCTGTTCCTTTCAGGCATAAAACAATTACTCCTGCAAAAGCAAGAAACAATGAAACGATAGACAGTTTGGTGAGTTTTTCTTTATAAAAGAAAAACATAATCAATGCTACAATCACCGGATAGATGAACAGAACCGTAGAGGCAATTCCCGGGGTCAGAAAATCATATCCTATAAACAGAAATTCGGAGGAAAGGGCATAGCAAATTCCCAGAATAGCCAATATTAAAGCTTCCTTTTTATTGATTCTGAAATTTTGTTTGGAATAAATGAGATATCCACCCACCATTAAAGCTGAAAAGAAAAATCTGTAAAACAGAGTAATGTCCATTGGAAAATGAACCTGCTTGATCGGCAGAATAAAAATGGGAATCAATCCATATGAAACCGCTGACAAAACACCCAATAAATAACCCCTAAGTTTTATTTGCATTGTATTAGTTATAGTTTTTAAAACAAAAAACCACTGAATCAAGTAGATCAGTGGTTTTTTTATATTTTGTTAAAGATTAAATCGGTTTGAAACTTAATCCCTGTTCCTGCAGTAATATTTGTTCCTGCTCTTTATAGTAACCACTTACTAGTTTATCGTGAATTGCTTCAAACGCGGCCAGAGTTTCATTAATCTCAGAATCCGTATGAGAAGCGGTAGGAATCAGTCTTAAAAGAATCATTCCCTTAGGAATAACCGGATAGACCACTACTGATGTAAAGATCCCGTAATTCTCTCTAAGATCTTTTACTAATAGAGTAGCTTCTACAGGAGTTCCCTGCATCATTACCGGAGTTACACAAGTGTTAGTATCACCAATGTTAAATCCTCTTTCTTTTAATCCGCTCTGCAGTTTTTCTACATTTTCCCAAAGTTTAGCTTTGATCTCAGGTCTTGATCTCAACAGCTCTAATCTTTTCAATCCTCCAATTACCATTGGCATTGTAAGAGATTTTGCGAAGATTTGTGATCTCAGGTTAAATTTCAGGTATCTGATGATTTCTTTGTCTCCCGCAAGGAATGCTCCGAAACCAGCCATCGATTTTGCAAAAGTAGAGAAATATACGTCAATCTGATCTGTACAGTCCTGTTCTTCACCAACTCCGGCACCTGTTTTACCTAGTGTTCCGAAACCGTGAGCATCATCTACTAAAAGTCTGAACTGATATTTTGATTTAAGTTCGCAGATCTCTTTAATTTTTCCCTGCTGACCTCTCATTCCGAAAACTCCTTCCGTAATCACAAGGATTCCTCCTCCTGTTTCTTCTGCTACTTTGGTAGCTCTCTGAAGGTTTTTCTCAAGACTCGCCATATCGTTGTGCTTGTAAGTAAATCTTTTACCAGCATGAAGTCTTACTCCATCCACGATGCAGGCATGAGAATCCATATCATAAACAATAACGTCATTTCTGCTTACCAAAGCATCAATGGTAGAAACCATTCCCTGGTAACCGAAATTCAATAAATATGCTGATTCTTTTTGTACGAAGTCTGCCAATTCTCTTTCCAACTGAAGGTGCTGATCTGTTTCTCCAGACATCGCCCTTGCTCCCATTGGATAGAACATTCCGTATTCTGCAGCCGCCTTGGCATCTGCTTCAATTACCTCAGGATGATTACATAACCCTAAATAATCATTGGCACTCCAGAAAATTACTTCTCTACCCTGAAATTGCATTCTTGGGCCGATAGGTCCCTCTAATCTTGGGAAAATGAAATATCCTTCTCCATAATCTGCAAATTGTCCAAGAGGTCCTGGATTTTCTTTTATTCTTTCAAAAATATCCAACATTGTATCGTAATTTTTAAGTAAAAAAGCCTTTCTTGTAGAACACGCAAAAGGCTTTATTTGTATCGTGATTTTATTTGTTCCTATTTAATAAACTCGGTCTTGAAGACTTCGTCGTAATTGTGGACACAGTTGTTAACAAATCCCTGTTCGGCCATCCACTTATCACTGTATACCTTAGTGATATATCTTGAACCGTGGTCAGGATAGATTAAAACAATCATATCATTTTCGGTTAATTCGTGAGAATTTGCATATTGCATCAATCCCTGAGTCACAGCTCCTGTAGTATAACCTCCCATAATTGCTTCCTTCAAAGCGATTTCACGGGTTCTGTATGCGGCCATTTCATCATTTACCCTTACAAACTCATCTACCTTATCAAATAGAAGTGCAGAAGGGATCAAATTTTTTCCCATTCCCTCAATCTGATAAGGGTGTACATCTTCCTTGTGAATCTCACCTGTCTCGTGATAGCTTTTTAATATAGAACCATCAGCATCCACCCCAATAATTTTAATATCCGGGTTTTTCTCCTTCAAAAACTTTGCTGAACCAGATAAAGTACCTCCTGTTCCGGTACAGGCAAAAAGGTGAGTGATCTTACCTTCTGTCTGTTCCCAGATTTCAGGACCTGTGGTCTGGTAATGGGCATCAATATTCAGTTCATTAAAGTACTGATTGATGTAAATAGAATTGGGAGTTTCCAAAGCAATTCTTTTCGCTACTTCATAATAAGATCTTGGATCATCCGCAGGTACATTGGCAGGACATATATATACAGTAGCTCCTAATGCTTTTAGATAAGCAATTTTCTCAGGTTTTGTTTTGTCGCTTACAGCGAGAATACATTTATATCCCTTGATGATACATACCATTGCAATAGAAAACCCAGTGTTTCCTGATGTAGTTTCTACAACTACGGAATCTTCTTTCAATAAGCCTCTTTCCTCTGCGTTCTCAATAATATGAAGTGCGATTCGGTCTTTGGTGGAATGTCCAGGATTATATGATTCTAACTTGGCATAAACGGTTGCTGGAATATCTTTTGTAACAGTATTTAGCTTCACCATAGGAGTGTGTCCTATTAGGCCAAGAATATTATCGTAAACATTACTCATTATTTGTTATTTTCAATAAAAATCTGACTGCAAAAATACAAAAAAATAAATAATTACTAAACTTTTGTTTGATTTCTAGGGCATCGTTACGTAAAAAAATATTTTCCTGTTTACAGTTTTAGCACGAGTGTAATCGCAAATTTTGCGCCAAGTTTTTAAATTTTGTTAAAAACAATATAAAATAATATAAAAGCCTTATTTTCGCATAATTGATTTAATACTATGAAAAATTGGACTTTTAGGCAATGGAACACCGTTTTAGGATGGGTGATTTTCGTCATTGCGTTTTTCACGTACTTGTCCACAATAGAACCCAATTTCAGTTTTTGGGATTGTGGCGAGTACATTTCTTCTGCAGTAAAACTTGAAGTAACGCACGCTCCCGGAGCAGCTTTATTCCAGATAGTGGGTGCCGTGGCAGCCATTTTTGCATTAGGGAAAGGCGAAAATTATTCCATCGTAATCAACGCGATGTCTGCATTGTTCAGTGCGCTGACTATTTTATTTTTGTTCTGGACGATCACTCATTTTGTGAGAAGGCTTCTCAACAAAGATTTTGAAGAAATTACAAAACATCAGGAAATCTCTATTTTATTTGCCGGAGCGGTAGGAGCACTTTGCTTCACCTTCTCAGATACCTTCTGGTTCTCGGCAGTAGAAGGTGAGGTTTACTCAATGGCTTCTATGTTTATTGCGCTTTTGGTCTGGTTGATTACGAAATGGGAAAATGAGTATCAGGCAGCAGACAGTGAGAGATGGATTATTCTAATTTTCTTCGTTTTAGGACTTTCCGTTGGGGTGCATATGATGTGTATGCTGGCAACTCCTATGGTATGTCTTGTATATTATGCAAGAAATTATAAGTTTACCTGGAAGAATTTTATCTGGGCAAACCTTATTACATTAGGAATTCTGATCGTCGTTTTCAAAATTATTTTCCCTTTGATTATGACGATGTTCGGAAGACTTGAGATCTTCTTTGTGAATGGTCTTGGACTTCCTTTCCACTCAGGAACTATTGCAGCATTTATCATCATGGTAGCGATCTGCTATTTCCTGATTAAGTATGCGAGAAAAGCAAAAAAGAATATTTATCAAACAGCTGCTTTATCTGTAGTTTTTATGATGATTGGTTTCTCTTGCTGGATGGTAATCCCAATCAGAGCGAATGCTAATCCGCCAATGAACCTTAATGACCCGGATACTGCAATTGGTATGCTGGATTATTATAACAGAGAGCAATATGGGGATTGGCCAACAATTTACGGACAAAACTATACTGCTTTCCTTGATGCCAACGGAATCCAAAAGAACGAAGACGGAAGCTTTAAAACAAAAAAGACCGGAGAAATCTACGAAAAAGATGAAAAAACGGGAACCTACAGAAAGACAGGAGACCGATTCAACTATATTTTCAGTCAGTCGCAGATAAGCTTAATGCCAAGAATGTTTAATGAGGATAAAGATGTAATGGCCAACTACATTTCAATGTACGGAGCTCCTGATTTTACATTCAATTATGCGAATGAAGATGTGGCAGACAACCCTCAGGCTAAACAGATCTTTGATGAGCTGAGAGCGAAATATGATGATAAATCTATTACTGCTGCAGATTATTTAAAGGTAAAACCTTATAACCTTATCAATGTTCAGAAGCCATCACTGCTTCAGAATATGGATTACTTTATTTCCTTCCAGAACGGATATTATTTTGTAAGATACCTGATGTGGAACTTCGTGGGAAGACAGAATGACCTTGAAGGAAACATGGAAATCACAAAAGGAAACTGGATTTCCGGAATTCCGTTTATTGATAATGTAAACGTAGGAAATCAGGATAAAATGCCTGCAAAATTCAAGAATGAAAGTACAGTAGCATTTTTCTTCCTTCCGTTAATCCTAGGGCTAGTCGGGTTCTTTTTCCAACTGAACAGAGATTTCGGAAGATTCTATGCTTTATTATCCTTATTTATTATTACAAGTGTCGGAATTGTCTTCTATACAGGAGTAAAACCTTTTGAACCGAGAGAAAGAGATTATGCAATGGTAGGTTCATTCTATGCCTTTGCCATCTGGATCGGACTGGGAGCAGGAGCTATTTTGTGGTTCGTACAGTCTAAGATCAAATCTAATGGTGCTAATATTGCCCTGGGAGTTGTTATGTTAGGAATTCCTTTTATGATGGGCTTCCAGAATTATAATGTTCACAACAGAAGTAACAGATATACCGCATACGACTATGCTTACTCAGTGTTAAAATCATTACCAAAGAACGGTATTCTATTCGTGTATGGTGATAATGATACGTATCCGGTTTGGGCAATCCAGGAAACGGAAAGATTCAGAGACGATGTAAAAGTGGTTAATTTTACGCTTGCTTCAACACCTTGGAATCTTGACCAGGTAAAAAGAAGAACGTATAACGCAATGGGAATTCCAAGTGAATTGACTCACGAGGATTACAGAGACGGAGTAAACGACCAGATCTATATGATGAAGAAGGAAGATTGGGAAGGAGTTTTCTCTATGCTGAAAGAGCAAGGTGTTCCGGATACAGAATTCCAGGACTTCAGAAAATATCTTACACAGGATTCTTTAACACTGAAAGAAGCGATTAAGTTTATTAAATTCAAATCTCCTGAAAAAGATCAGTTACTGAAAATGTATTTCGGAGAAGAGAAATATGAAAAATATAATATTCTTCCGGTTAATAAATTTATCCTTCCTGTAAATAAAGACAATGCTTTAAAAGCAGGAATTATCAATAAGGAAGATCTTTCGAAGGTAGCGAATCAGATTATGATTACTTACAAAGGAAATACATTATATAAAAACAACCTGATTCTAATGGATTTATTGGCGAACTTCGACTGGAAACGCCCAATTAACTTCTCTTCAGGAGGAATTTATGACAGTGAAAATATTTTCTACCTTAATGATTATCTCCAGTTTGACGGGTTCAGCTACAGATTGATTCCTATTCAAACTTTACCATCAGCAGACGGAGATATGGGAAGAGTGGATGCCGAGAATCTTTATAATGTAGTGAAAAGCTTCAGATGGGGTAACTTTAAAGATCTGAGTGCTCACTTTGATGAAACAGCAACTTCTAATATTATCAGCTACAGAATGTCAGCAAGCAGAGCCGCTTCAGCATTGGCATTAAAGGGACAGAAAGCAAAAGCATTAGAAATTCTAGATCTTGCAGCAAAAGAAATTCCTGCTGAAAAATACAATGACCCACGTTCATTAAGCTCAATTGTAACCGGATATATCATTGCAGGACAAGAGCAGAAAGGATTGCAGCTGGCAGAAGTACTTAAAAAAGGAATCTTTGATGAGTATGACTATTATCTAAGCCTTTCCAAGTCTGATCAAAGCTACTTAAGAAGACAGATGAGAACAAAACCAATGGAATATTCTCTTGTTGTGGCAGCGGTTACAGATGCATATATGAAGATTGGACAGAAAGAAAAAGCGTATGCTTATCTGGTAAAATCTATTGAGCCGATCGACAAAAAATTCAATGCTTTTGTAAAAGAACTTCAGCAGATGGGCAAAGAAAAAGCAATGAAAGAATCTGAAGATGTTCAAAAGATCACACCATTCTATCAGTATTTATTTGATGTCATGGAGCCTTTTGATTCCACTTATTCCAAGGAAAAAGAAGATCAGATCACTTCAGCGATAATTAAAGCAACACAATAAAACATTTTTAAAAACGGAACTTCGGTTCCGTTTTTTTGTTATTGGGAATCCTGAATTTTAAGATTATATTTGTGAAACTAAAAATGCATAATGGCAGAAACACAAAAAAGCAGATTCCCAATATATGCCGTAATCGTTACGGTGGTTTTTAAACTTCTTTTCTTATTGACGCATTACATTCAGGAAGATGCTTTCATCACCTGGAGAGTAGCCCAGAATTTACTGGACTATGGTGTAATCGGTTTCAATGGAGATACTAAAATCTCTGCTTCTACGACGCACCTGTACGTTTTTGTGTCCTATATTTTCAACCTGATTTTTGGGAAGGAATATTTTATTGAACCCCTTTTGATCTTTAATTCCATCCTGTTTACAATAGGAACATTATTCTTATCCCATCTGGTTCTTAAAAACCCTTGGCACAAGGCTGTTTTCATCTTTTTAATCGGAATTCTACCACCAGCCATTAAGATCTCAATCCTTGGAATGGAGTACGGAATTCTTTTCTTTCTGGAAATGTCCCTCCTGTATTATGGTTTCAACAAAGGAAAAAAATGGGTGTTGACCCTTCTTCCGATCCTGATTATGTTTACAAGAGTAGATACAGTCATATTCCTTGGAATTGTGTTTTTAGTTGACCTGTTTTGGAACAGAAAAATAAGATGGAACTATATTTTTGGTGGAATTTTAGGCGTTTTATCAACAGTTGCTTTCAACTGGTTTTACTTTGGAGAAGTTGTCAATAATACCATTACTGCAAAAAAATTACTTTACGAACAACAGCTGACCTTCGGAGAGCATCTTGATTATTTCCTGGTAAGTTTTGGTAATTTCTGGGGAATGCTGAAAGTTCCGGGTGCTTTTAATCCTATCACGGTTATTGTCCTTATTTTTGAACTGCTTTGTTTTATTTACCTGATCAGACAAAGAGAAAAGAGAAATTATTTCCTGTGGATGATCTTTATTTTCGGATGGGTAAAACAGATTGTTTTTATCTCTCAGAAAAGCTTGTTTGATTGGTATTACTGGGTGCCACAGCTTTTACTTTTTGTTCCGGTTTTTATTTTTGTATTGGAGCAGAAAGAGAGAAGAAACTTATGGTTATCATTGCTTGTTGTATTTTATATTGTTCCGATGCTGGCTTTCCAGACGGTTCATTGCATTGCAACAGGAAATGGGGAATGGAACTATCGAAGAACTATTGGAGTATTTTTAAATAAATATGAGAAAGATAAAAATCAATGGATTTTATTGGAGCCTGCAGGTTATGTGCCTTATTTTTCAGGATTAAAAACCATTGATGAAGTAGGTCTGGTAGATAAACAGATTCAGGAAGAAATCAAAAAAGATAAAACAAATTATTGGATCAATACAGTAAAAAACAGGAAACCGAAATACCTGCTTTCCTACCAGAATTTATATGAAGGACAGAATGCAGACTATTACCAGACCCATTATAAATTGTTGAAAGAATTCAGAGTAAAAGATCACCTGAAAAGCGATAACAAAATATTGGAAAAGATCTATAATCTGAAACCTTCCGGAACAGACTATAACTTATATATCAGAGTCGATTAAAAATCGAAGAGTATTTATAAATAGCATCCCTCTAAAATTCTAAAACCTGAAAAAATGAAATATTGTGCTTTTCTCCGCGGTGTCAATGTAAAAGGAACTAACATGAAAATGGCAGAGGTTTGCCAGGTCTTTAAAGATGCCGGAATGAAGGATGTTATTTCCATATTGGCCTCAGGAAATATTGTATTTTCCTCTGATAAAAGTGCTGATGAATTAAAAATAATTCTGGAAAAAGCAATGTCAGAGCATTTTTCTTATGAAGCATTCCTGTTTATCAAATCCCATGAAGAAACAGAATCTTTCTGGAAGGGGATTCCTTTTGAAAAAAATGAAGATCTTCATATTTATAGTTTTGTCGGAATGCCTGGTGTGGAAAATATTTTGATGGAAGAATTTGAAAAGGCAACCCAGGCTGAAAACGAAAAGGCTGAAATCGTTAATGATATATTTTATTGGCAGGTTCCGAAAGGGAATACTTTAGATTCTACCTTTGGAAAAATCTTAGGAAAGAAAAGTCTGAAAGATCAAATGACTAGCAGGAATGTCAATACGTTTGAGAAAATTTTAAAGAAATTTTAAAGTGTCGGTGGACTTATTTACCTGGTCATTATGTTTGCAGTTGCGAACTTCTATTATTATGTCTTTCCGAATCCATTAAGAAGGCTTAAGCTTTTCGGTCTGTTGCTGATTATTGTTTCCCTGCTTTCTGTAGTGGTTGCGTTGAGTTATTCAGGAGAGATACTTGAGGTTTTTGTGACAATTTCAGGTTATTATACATTGATTTTTTTAGCTCATTTATTGACGAGAAATGGTTTTGGAATCGAAAAATATCCTCTTTACATTCTTATATTTTTATCCATTTCATTTATCATTACAATTTTTTACGTGGCATTGATGCAGGAAATTTTTAATTACTCTTAAACCTTAAATAATTTCCAAGTCTGAAACTTTCTCAGTATTTTTACTGAACTTTTTAATTACAACAAAATGATTCAGTATTTAGATAATATTCAGCACAAAGATTCAAAGAACTTTTTCCTTATTGCCGGACCTTGTATTATTGAAGGGGAAGATATGGCATTGAGAATTGCTGAAAAAGTAATCAACATTACAGACAAGTATAATATTCCTTATATTTTTAAAGGAAGTTTCAAAAAAGCGAACAGAAGCCGTGTAGACTCTTTTACAACCATTGGAGAAGAAAAATCCCTTGAAATTCTTAAAAAAGTAGGAGAAACTTTCAATATTCCTACTACTACGGATATTCATGAAAATGAGCATGCAGCATTAGCAGCTCAATATGTGGATGTTCTTCAGATCCCTGCATTTTTAGTACGTCAGACAGACTTATTGGTTGCAGCAGCAAAAACAGGAAAATGTGTGTCTTTAAAAAAGGGACAGTTCCTTTCACCGGAATCCATGAAGTTTGCAGTTCAGAAAATTACAGATTCCGATAATCAGAAAGTAGCGATCATTGAAAGAGGAAATTCCTTCGGATATACAGACCTGATTGTAGATTACAGAGGAATTCCTACCATGAGAGAGTATGCGCCTGTAATTCTGGATGTTACACATTCATTGCAGCAGCCTAACCAAAGCTCAGGAGTAACAGGAGGTAGACCGGATCTTATTGAAACGGTTGCAAAAGCAGGAATTGCAGTAGGAGCTGACGGAATTTTCATCGAAACCCACCCAACTCCGGAAACTGCACTATCTGATGGAGCCAACATGTTAAGACTGGATTTATTAGAAGATTTATTACAAAAATTAACAAGAATTAGAGAATCGATTTTGTAATTGTTAAAAAAACATTAATTTTAGAAATTCTAAAATATTTCTTTTGAAAAAACTAGTTTTACCGCTAAGCCTTATGGTCCCAATGCTGATTTTCTCTCAACAGAGAAAAAGAGATACAGCGACCAAAGTAACCGATATAGAGGAAGTTGTCTTCCAGAAAAAAACAACAGGAAGAACCAATGACCTTACCAATGTGAAAATTTCAGCAAAAGAAGCGAAAGCAGTCGCTTCTATCAGTGGTGGAATTGAAGGACTGATCAAAACGCTGCCTTCCGTAAATTCCAATACTGAGCTGTCTTCCCAATATATGGTGCGTGGTGGAAACTATGACGAAAACCTTATCTATATCAATGATATTGAGATCTACAGACCTTTTCTGATCAGAAACTCTCAGCAGGAAGGGATGAGTATCATCAATCCGGATATGGTTTCTTCAGTGAACTTCTCAGCAGGAGGATTTGAAGCTAAATATGGCGATAAAATGTCTTCTGCTTTAAATATCTATTACCGTGAACCTGAGAAATTTGAGGTTTCCGGAGAAGCAAGTTTAATCGGAGGAAGATTAACAACCGGTTTGGCTTCAAAGAATAAGAAGTTTACCGCATTATTTTCAGGAAGATACAGAAATACCAATCTTGTTCTGAATACCCTAAAGGAAGATACAGACTTTAATCCTACGTATTGGGATTTCCAGTCTTATCTGAATTATCATGTTAATGACAAGCTTTCCATGTCATTCATTGGATATTATTCCAAGAATGATTATGAAATGATTCCCAAGGCGAAAAGTGTTACTTTCGGAAGCCTTCAGCAGCCTATCACTGTAAATATAGGATATGCGGGTAAAGAAAATGACCAGTACAAGAATATGATGGGAACTTTTTCCATGAACTATAAGCCAGCAGACAGGTGGAAGCTTACATTGGATGCCTTTTCTTACCAAAACAGGGAAAGAGAATATTATACCATCCGTTCAGAATATGATCTTCAGACATTTGATCCGGTAACGAAGGAACCGATTTCCAGCTATGATGTTGGAGGCCAGACGGAGCATGCCAGAAATGATTTATTTGTAAGAACTTACGGAACGCAGTTCAGAGCTAAGTTTTCTCCCAATGTAAATACAGATATCGAGGTTGGATTCAAATACGAAAAAGAAAACCTTAAAGATCTTACCAATGAATGGAAACTGGTAGATTCTGCCGGATACAGCCTTCCAAGACCGGAAGTTATTGATCCGAGAACAGGAACTACAACAGGAGATCTTAGAATGTTCTATCATATTGCCGGAAAAAACAATATTGAACCTACAAGACTATCTGCTTACGCTCAGTATTCCCAAAAATTTTACTGGGGAGCAAGCAAGGTGTTTTTGAATGCCGGAGTAAGAGTTTCCAACTGGAGTTTCAATAAAGAGACAATCTTCTCACCAAGAGTCCAGTTTGCAATAAAACCGGATTGGGATACTGATATGTTATTTAAACTTTCCGGAGGGATCTATTATCAGTCTCCATTTTATAAGGAAATTAAAGATTTAGACGGAAATTTCAATCCAAATATTAAGTCACAAAGATCAATCCAGGCAATTCTTTCCAATGACTACGAATTCTACA
The DNA here is from genome assembly GCF_037572595.1 of Chryseobacterium sp. MYb328. Lineage (NCBI taxonomy): Bacteria > Pseudomonadati > Bacteroidota > Flavobacteriia > Flavobacteriales > Weeksellaceae > Chryseobacterium > Chryseobacterium sp. MYb328. The sequence continues at coordinate 81,992 of NZ_JBBGZQ010000009.1, forward strand.
TGTATGACAGACCGTTTAAATTAACAACGGAGCTTTATTACAAGAAAATGGATAACCTGATTCCTTATTATATGGATAATGTGAGAATCCGTTATTCAGGACAGAATAATGCCAAAGGATATGCGTATGGAATTGATACCAGGTTATTCGGTGAATTTGTTCCAGGTGTAGATTCTTGGTTATCTGCCAGTTACGCAAGGGTTTATGAAAATATTGATGGAAGAGGAGATATCCCAAGACCTACAGATCAGCGATTCAGGGTAGCGATGTTCTATCAGGATTACATGCCGCAATTCCCATCGATGAGGGTAAACCTTACCTTAGTATATGCAATGGGATTACCAACGGGATCTCCTGTTATGTTTAATGATAACGGACAGCCGGATTTCAATTCTGCATACAGTTATCAGAAAACATTACCAGCTTATAAAAGGGTAGATATTGGATTGACAAAAGTATTCATTGATCCAAAGGATAAAAATAAAAAGTCAGGTTTCTGGGGTAATTTCCAGGAATTATCTTTAGGAGTTCAGGTTTTCAACGCATTTAATATCAATAATACCGTTGCTAACCAATGGATCACAGATTATAATACCAACAATATGTATCCGGTTCCGGTACGTCTTACAGGGCGTTTCTTCAATGTGAAGCTAGAATTTAAACTATAATATATGCTCAATCTGCATGATAAAGTGAGAGCAGTTAAAAATAGAAAAATCCTCTGAAAAATAATTCAGAGGATTTTTATTTGCCAGAATTTTATAACAAGATTACAGAATTTTATAACAACGGTTTCACGGATATTTCTAACTTTGTCTCATAATGAAAAAGATTCTTGCCATACTATTCTCTATTTTCTACTTCGGATTCTCTTCCGGAGCAGCATTTAGTATTCATTATTGTATGAAGGAATTTGTTTCTGTAAGTCAGAAGGTTGATGATATTTGTGGTAAATGCGGCGTAAAAGATAAAAAAGGATGCTGCAAGACAGAGATCAAAGTGGTAAAAGTAGATGACTCTCAAAAGTCTGATCTGCTTAATGTTGACTTTTTAGGTCAGATTGCCGAAATTCCTGTAACCCATCATTTCGTCTTTGTAGATAAATCTTTCTCTGCCACTAAGTTTACGCAAATCCAAATCAATGGACCACCGGAATACAAACCGGTACCTATCTATATCAATCATTGTAATTTTAGAATTTAGAATCCGTCCGTCGTGTCCGGTGTTATGATTACATCGTTATAGCGATATGCCCTGACGCATTTCCTGTGCGTTCCCATTATTCTTTATTAAAAAATTAATTCTAAAATTTAAAACAATGAAAAAGTATATCATTACAGCAGCCCTATCTTTATTTTCAGTTATTTCACTTTCAGCACAGTCTAAAAAAGATGCTCAGGTTTCAAAACTATACCAGAATTATATTGCGATCAAGTCTGCTTTAGCTTCAGATGATGCTGATAAAACTTCAAAAGCTGCTACAGAATTCATTAAAACAGCTTCTGCCATCGATTATAAATTGGTTTCAGAAGGTAATCTTAATATTCTTAGAAAAGATGCTTCTGTCATTTCAGAAGCTAGAAATATTGCTGCTCAACGAGAGACTTTTCTTAACCTTTCAGACAATATGATTGCTCTGACCAAAGAATTTAAGCTTTCTGAAAAACCGGTGTATGTACAATATTGTCCAATGGCTGACGGAAGCTGGTTGAGTGATGAAAAGCAGATCATGAATCCATACTATGGGAAATCTATGCTTTCATGCGGAAGTGTAAAGTCAGAAATTAAATAAGTATTGTATCAATCTTTAAAACAATAAGTTGTAGGGTTTAGTTTATTTGAAACTTTAAGATCTGCAACTTCTAAAAGTTCGGAATATTATGAAAAAACTAATAATGTTTCTGGTGCTTTTGTTCTCTGTTTTTACGTTCGCACAAACCACAAAAACCTATTATACCTGTCCTATGCATCCTGAAGTAGTCTCTTCAAAACCTGGAGACTGCCCGAAATGTAAAATGACATTGGTAAAGAAAACAGTTGTAATACAGCCGAAAGTTGTGGCAAAGCCAGCAGTAAAACCTGTACCCAAAGTAGAAACAAAAACAAAACCGGTAGAAGCAAAAGTAAATAAAGCAAAAGTTGATGTTAAAAAGGCTGAAGAAGCTAAGAAAGTAAATACAGTAGGGAAGGCAGAACCGGCCAGGGTGGCTAAACCTGTTTTAAAATCAGGCAAGCAACCCCAAGTTTCATCTTCATCAGAACCTAAAACGCAGGCTCAAACCACTTATACTTGCCCAATGCATCCTGAAGTGATTTCAGACAAACCGGGAAAGTGTCCTAAATGTGGAATGGAGCTGGTGGAAAAACAAAACCATCAACATGCTGTAGTTGAAGATCCAAAAGAAGAAAAGTCTGTTTTAAAAAGAAATTCTGAGAACGGAAAACTTACTTTTGGCGGAAAAACGGTTCGTTATGACCTGTATGTAAAAGATACCATTGTTAATTTTACAGGAAAAAACAGAAGAGCCCTTGCGATCAATGGTAAACTTCAGGCTCCAACCCTGTATTTTACAGAAGGAGATACTGCAGAAATTTACCTGCACAATATGCTTAAGGAAAATACAGGACTTCACTGGCATGGGGTGATTCTTCCCAATGAACATGATGGGGTTCCTTATCTTACCACAAAACCTGTAAAACCTGGAGAAACACATTTATATAAGTTTAAAATCTCCCAAAACGGAACCTATTGGTATCATTCACATGAAGCATTACAGGAGCAGATCGGAATGAATGGAATTTTGGTCTTTAAAAAAAGAGAAGGCGAACCCAAAACAGAATATAATGCAGAAATCCCTGTATTATTAGGAGATTGGAGTGATGATGATCCAATGCAGATTGCCCGCAGGCTTCATATGGCCAATACAGACTGGTATGCTGTAAAGAAAAATGCAGTGCAGAGTTATTGGGAAGCCATTAAGTCCGGAAACTTCGGTACAAAGGCCCTGAATGAATGGAAAAGAATGGAAGCGATGGATGTAAGTGATGTCTATTACGATAAATTCTTAATCAATGGAGTTCCAAGCTCGGATTATTCTAACCTGAAAGCAGGAGATAAAGTAAGATTAAGAGTTGCCAATGGCGGTTCATCCACTTATTTCTGGCTGAATTATGGTGGTGGCAAAATAAAAGTGGTAGGAAATGACGGAAATGATGTGGTTCCTGTAGAAGTAGACCGGTTGATTGTCGGAGTTTCTGAAACGTATGATATTGAAGTTACCATTCCTGAGAATAAAAGCTTTGAGTTCCGTGCCACATCAGAAGACAGGATTGGACACGCTTCACTCTGGCTGGGCTCAGGTGAAAAGGTAGAAGCACCTAATTTACCAAGACTGATGCTCTTTGAAGGAATGAAAATGATGAACGGAATGATGGAAATGAGCGGAAATATGAAGCCGATGACCATGACGATGGGAAATCAGATGATGGATATGAATGAAGTAATGTATCCTGAAATTCCGGAAAGTCAGAGAAAAACGACTGCGAAACATATCAATGAGATGATGGGAGTAAAAACAAAAGAAGAAACTAAGAAAGAAGATCATTCTCAGCATGCAGGAATGGATATGAAGGAAGAGAAAACTATCAAAAGATTGTCTTATAATATTTTAAAATCTCCTGAAAAAACAACCCTTCCTACAGACAGTATCCGTGAAATGAAGTTTACCCTGGAAGGAAATATGAACCATTATCTATGGACCCTGGACAACAAAACGGTGACAGAAACAGATAAAATTCTGATCAAAAAGGGAGAGATTGTAAGAATTAAATTGTATAATAATTCTATGATGCGTCACCCGATGCATCTTCACGGGCATGATTTCAGATTGATTAATTCAAAAGGAGAGTACTCACCGCTAAAAAATGTAGTAGATATCATGCCGATGGAAACTGTTACTCTTGAATTTGCAGCGAATCAGGATGGTGACTGGTTCTTCCACTGTCATATTTTATACCATATGATGGCCGGAATGGGACGAATCTTCAGTTATGAAAATTCAAAACCCAATCCACAGCTTCCCAACAGAAAATTAGCTTGGAAGAATTTTCTGCAAGACAATAAAATGGTAAGCTCTATGGCGATGCTGGATGTGGCAAGCAATAAAATCCATGCAGAAACCATGACTATGTTTGGACCAAGATGGGCCAACCTGAATGAATTTCATACGAATTGGAACTTTGACCATTTTGAAGGAAGTGCAAAAGTAGGACGCTTCTTAGGGAAATTCCAGTGGGCATTACCTTATGCAGGGTTCAGAGTCCAGAAAAACCATGAGATTATGGAACGCCGGATGGCAGAAGATATGGGCATGGATTTTCATGGTAAAAAAAACTGGTTTGGGCAGCAGAAAGCTTCAAAAAGCAGATATGCCTTTATGGTAGGAATGCAGTATGTATTACCCATGTTGATTACGGCAGATGCAAGTGTAGATCAGAACGGGAAAGTATTACTGGAACTGAGTAGAGAAGATATTCCGCTTTCAAGAAGATTCAGAGGAAACTTTAGTGTCAATTCTGACGGCGAATTTTCAACAGGAATAAGATATATTGTTCAGAAATATCTATCTATTTCCGGAAACTATGATAATGAAATGGGTTGGGGTGCCGGTGTTACCTTAACTTATTAAATAAAAGACCGTCTCATTGAGGCGGTTTTTTCGTTATGATGAATGAATGATCTCTCGCAGATGCTTTCGAATAAGAAAATCGTTGATTTTCAATAATTTAAGTACGCTTCTTATTAAGCTTAAAGTTACTTAAGTGTTTAAATCTTTGAATTTTGTTGTAATCATAGTCCTTTCCTTTAGTAAAAGTTAAAAATTTTATTTCTCACAGAGCAAAGAGATTGGGAGGAAAATAAAGCAGGCGAATAAGGTCTGTGATACTTTTTTATATCCGCGGATCTTGCTGATTTCGCAAATTTTATCATCATGTTTAATAGGATGCAATCATCTGTGAAATCAATGGTTCAAGATAAAGCCTCTATCTTTTATAAACAGATTTGACTGTTTCAATAATATTATAAAGCAAAAGCCACCTCATTGAAAGGTGGCTTTGTATATTGAATTTTATCGTTTATTTGTTAGGTTTTACTTCCTGATTCTTCACTGCTGGAGTGTAGGTCACTTTTGCAATATCAACTGTCATTTCTTTCAGACGTTTTGCTACGTTTTCAGGCATGTCTTTCTGATATCTTCCACCAATAACTTCGGAAAGGAACTTTTCTGTTTCAGCATACATCGCCATACTGTTTACAGGCTTTCTGAATCCATGTCCTTCATCATCAGCTAAAATATAATCTACTTTTTTGCCTTTATCACGAAGCGCAATAACAATCTGATCTGCCTCAGCCTGCTTTACTCTCGGATCATTAGCTCCCTGAATAATCAGTAAGGGTTTATTGATTTTATTGACACTGAATAACGGGCTGGCTTCATGCATTAGCTTTTTACCTTCTTCAGTTTTTGGATCACCTACCATACCATAAAGAGAGGCCCGTGCAGATTCCCAGTAAGCAGGCACAGAATCCAATAGAGTGAAAAGGTTGCTTGGCCCAACAATATCCACTCCTGCAGCATATACGTCCGGAGTGAATGCTAATCCGGCTAAAGTAGCATATCCACCATAGCTGCCTCCCATAATAACTACCTTGTTTTTATCAGCAATTCCGTTGTTAATCAGGTGTTTTACGCCCCAAGTGATATCGTCCTGCATAAGTTTCCCCCATTGCAGATCACCTGCATTCTGAAACTTTTTACCATATCCGCCACTTGCTCTGAAATTAGGCTGCAGTACGGCATAGCCTCTGTTCGCAAGAAATTGTACTATTGAATTATATCCCCAATAATCTCTAGGTCCTTTTGGTCCTCCATGCACCAGAACCACTACAGGTACGTTTTTACCCGAAGATCCTGCTGGTAAAGTCAAATAAGCAGGAATTTCAAGCCCGTCACTGCTTTTGTAGCGAATTGGGGTCATGGCTGCCAGATATTTTTCAACCTTCTTCAATTCCGGTCTTGGGGTGTACTGGAAAATTAATTGTTTTGTTTTGGTATCGAAGAAATAAGACTCAGAAACATACTGATCACTCCAAACCGAAATTAAAAATTTAGTATAATCTTTTGTAGAGCTTGAAAAATTAACTTCTTTACCGGGAAATTTACTCTGCAGGAACTTATAGTTAGCTTCCCACGCTTTATCTTTCCAATAGTATTCAGTTTTATCCCCTGTGTAAGAGGTGAAAATAATTTTTCTCGTATTTCTGTCTGCAGATAAGCCGCCGAAATCTACTTTCCCTTTAGGATCACTTTCTATTTTCGTGATCTGCTTGGTTTTTGGATCCATCAGGAATAATGCAGATTGATCCAGATCTCCCTTATTGGTTACCAGATAGAACTTTGAATTATCTTCGTTCCAGTTGGGAATATAGGCTTCTTCAGTGACTAACGTTTCATAAATGGGAGTCAGTTTATCCCCATCTTTATACAGAAACTGAGTGGTTCCCTTATCATCGGTTTTGTTTAAAATTCTAAGCTTTTCATCCCAGTCGAAATCGTATCCCGTAATACGGTCTTTATTTTCGAAGACCTTTTTCAGTTCGCCGGTAGAAATTTTTAGTGAGTACAGGTCATGCCATGCTTTATCACGGTTATTTAATCCGATCATTAGAAGATCAGGATCTTTTCTGCTGACCATGTATATTTGAGCAGCCACTTCATTAAGTGGTGTCAGATTTCTGGATTCAGGAACGCCATTGGTTGCTTTCGCCATTGGATCTACAGCAAAAATATTGAGATTCTCATCTCCGTTTTTATCTTTTACATACAAAATATATTTTCCGTCTTCCGACCAGAAATATCCATTTAATGGTCGCTTGCTATCAGTTAATGGTCTGGCTTTTTCAAAAGATTCATCGAACTTTTTGACCCAAATGTTCATGATGCCGCCATGTTCTTTCAGGAATGAGATCCATTTCCCATCCGGGCTTAGTTGCCCCCCGGAAATTTCAGGATTTCCAAAAAAAAGTTTTCGGTCCAATAATTGAGCTTCCTGTGCCCGAAGGCTTTGAAACCCTATCATTAGGAGCAATACATAAAATATTTTTTTCATATTTTTTTAATTTGATATTGGTTAATTTACTCAATAATTTCTAAAGAAATATGAATTTTTGATTCTTTTTTAGTTGAAAATGTGACAATTAAGTTCACATGTCCAATTCAATGATTTTTTTTGCCATCTTTTGGTTGATATTTTCAGGAATTAAACTCATCATGAAATTTCGCAACGAGTTTCCATATTCCCATTGAGAAATTTTCCCGATGCTACGGCTTGTATTCACAATATAATCTACTTTTTTTCTTCTGATTTTCTGAAATTCTTCAAAAATAGCATTGAAATCCCTGCTTTTCTCCAGTAGTCTGCCGATGACATAAGCATCCTCAATGGCCTGACAGGCACCTTGTCCCATATTGGGAGTGGTAGCATGTGCTGCATCTCCAATCAGACAGAGGTTTTCGGCATACCATAGGGGAATAGGAGTGAGGTCTGAAATTTCGTTACAGATGATGTTTTTCTCTGGTGTCGCTTCTATCAGTTTCAACACCAAATGATCAAAGTCTCTAAAAATGTCTGCAATCCCTGAGTATCTGCTGAAACTTTTTTCATTGATGCAGGCATACCAGTAAACCTTTTTCTCGGATATTTTTATAAAACCGAAACGTTTTCCTTTTCCCCACATTTCAAAAGCTTCATGATGATGTTCTTCAGGCAGCTCAAAATCTACAAGACCACGCCAGCATTTCTGGCCGGCATTTCTTATGGTTCCTGTTTTAAAGATCTGATTCCGGACAGGAGATTTGATACCATCAGCACCAAAAACAGTCGTGCTTTCAATCTGATTTCCATTTTCAAAATCTAAAATATAGTTTTCCTTCTTTTCAATTTTCCCTAAAGAATGGTTAAGCTGAATGGAATCTGTATTCAGGTTTTCTGCAAGAATCCGCTGTAATTCTGCACGATGAATTGCCACATTGCAGGAGTTGTATTGTTGTTCGAGCTCAAGAATCTCCGTTTTTGAAAAAGGTTTCAGTGATTCGTTGGATAAAATAATTCTATGAATTTTGTTTCCTGCATTTTCAATTTTTTCCTTTAAACCTAGTTTGTCAAAGACCTGCATGGCATTAACGGCCATCATGATTCCAGCTCCTACAGGCTTTATTTCCGGTGCAGATTCGTAGATGGTAAAATCGTATCCATTTTGTTTAAGGACATTTCCTAAAGTAAGTCCGCCAATTCCGGCTCCGATGATTGAAATAGTATTCATTGTTTAATTTGTGAAATGTAGTGTAATGTTGTTGGAAATAAGCAATAGCGCAAAGTTTTTTAAATTAGATGCTGCTTTAAGGCGCAAGAAAATCAACGATTTTCAGTAAGAGGTTTCAATTTTTTTTGTTACAAAATTCTATGTATCTAAGATTTTATTTAAACCACATAAAAACATAAAATTTATAGTTAAATAAAATTATTCGTGCATTCGTGGCAATAATTAAGGAGCATTCAATTTTATTGCAGATAAAATCCTGGCACCTTAAAAAGATTTCCATATATCCAGGCTGTTTAGCGTCTTCGCGTATTTCCAACTCCTATTAAAACTTATAATGTCAGTATATAACTTTCAGATACTTTTTGGAAACCGTATTTACCAAAAAAATGATGGGCACCGTGATTATCAACACCGCTTTCCAGCAGAATGAAACTGATATTCCAGTTTTTAGATTCTTCAATAGCTTTTTCCAGCAGTTTACTTCCCAAAGACTGTCCTCTTACCGACTGGTCCAAAAGCATATCTTCCAGAATCGCATACTTTTTAAAAGGACTGTTGATTACATTGAAAACCATCATTCCAACAATTTGTTTGTTCTCGTCTTCTGCAATTAAAATATTCAGTTTAGTGCTTCCATCAGAGTTGAAATCGGTAAGAAGCTGTTCTGTTAAAATAACATCAAGATCCGGATTCCAATGATGAGAATCTATTGCTCGCCCAGACATCATTTCGCCATGGGAAATGTATGAGTCTGTTTTATGGGTGATAAAAAAGTCTACCAATTCTTTAACACGGGTTTTATCGGTAAGCCATTGTGTAGTATAGTTCATAAGATGTCTTTATTTTAATTTTTTTAATTCTTCAAGCAACTTATTCTGTCTGTTGATCAACTGATTCAGACTGTCCGTTTTTAAAGGATGTGCATTTTGATATTTTTCAATTTCAGTAAGTGTTTTTCTGAGCTTAAAAGCGGTATATAAGTTGTTCAGTTCAGTATTGTTTTTAATAACCTGAGCAATAAGGAGATTTACATCTCTGATTTTTATGTTGTATTGATCTGCGCTAGCTTTAATTTCTTTTTCAACTTGTTGTTTGGTCAGAGAGTCTGTAATTGATTTTGCACGGTTCCTGGCTTGCATGTAAAAAGATTCAGATGTACTGATTATTTTATCATATACTTCCAGAGTTTTTCCGGTTTCCTGCTGAGTTTTTATTATTTTATCATCAAGTAATTTAAGACTTTTATCATTCTTAATCAGTTCAGAATAAGTATTATCAATAAGATTGTCACCACGGTAGCTTTCAAATGAGCCTGAAACTGAAGATTCTGCGTTATCAATAGCATTTTCTATAACCGGTTTATTTTGTGGTTTATTTTCTTTACAGGAAAGTAAAGATAAAACGAATGTAGAAGCAAAAAGTATTTTTTTCATTGTGATTATTTTATAATTATATTTTGGTGATGGGAACCAGAAGATCAGCATTGCTAATGGTATATTGTAAGTCTGGATAAGCAAAATCCAGTTCCCTGTTTTCCCGGCCTCTCAGTTTAAAGAATTCTGATTCCTGATCAGTATTTGCCAATGTAAGAGGTTCTCCGGTAGAAAGATAAGGTTTTCCATCTCTGAACCGGATATGTGTTTTTGAAGTCCGGAATGTAATGCCTAACCACTTATTGTGATTTATAATTGAATTTGGTGGTACATTCAGGATGATTTTATGCTGGAATCGTTTATTGGTTTCAATAGCAAATAAAACAACAGAATGATGATGCAATATAATTTCAGATTCCTCTTCTGTTATTTTGTCTTTAATAACAAGTTTTCTCAGATGAGACTCTTTAAGTTCATCCGGTCGTTCATAAGAGGTAAAAAGTGCAATAAAAGAATTCTCTTCCAGATCTAAAGCCTGGTCAGAATGAAAACCCATTTTAGAATATGAAGAATCATACACTTCAATGAGAGCATTATTGAAACTCTGTACAGGGATTTCAATATGATTGGCCAACAGCGTATCATTAATTTTCGCAACAAGCCGATGGTGAAGCGGTGAGAAAGTAACAGCTGGAGTAGTAAATCGGGTAGTGGTTCTTACAACCGGAATATTTTCATCCTGTACATCTACCAGATGATTTCCAAGTCTGCCTTTTCCTGTAGTTTCAAAATCTGCAGAATGAATAAGCTCATTAAACAGATTTTGATCTGTCGGAAGTGTAATTGTATGAAATTCAGTGAAGTTCATTTTTTTTGTTTGCAGATTAAAAAATAGGTTTTTCATAATCACCGGAGTTCATGCTGAAATGAATTTTGCCATATTCAACCATCTTTTCAGATACATTTTCCTCATAATAAGAATTACGCAGCTCCTCCTGAAGTTCCGGAGTCATTTTTTCAAGCTTAATAAATTGACCATTGTCTTTTATATAAGTCTGATCATCTGTATGCATCGCTTCAAGATTAGAACATCGAACCACATAGCCCATTCCTGATAGGAATTTGGTCAACTCCCAAAACAGACGGCTTGATTTCGTGAGTATACAATCTGTTGGTAGAAAGCGGGATCAAAAATGCAGAGTTAGGATATAGGGTTACAGTGAATTCTTTCTCCAGAGAATCATCCTCAACTGTTTTCTTTAGCTTAAAATGCAGTTGGGTTAATGCACTTGTCTGTTTATAACACCAATCGAATGGGTCTGTAACAGAAGGCTTTAATGGATCTGTATTGGAATCATCATAGAACGTACAAAATACTATAAGTCCTTCCTTCGGCATATCTTTCGTCTTATCCGAATGGGCTTTGATCTTAGCTTTTACTTCCTTTTCAGAATCTGCTGTTTTCTTTTTGTTCTCATAGATCTGTACCAAAGCGTGATTAAGATTGGTTTCGTGTTCGAACGTTTCCAGAACGCACTGGTTTAAAATGCTGATAATTTTTGTATCGGTAGTGCGGAAATTATCTGTGGGGCCTGTTAAATTACTTGAGCATCTTAAAAGGTTGTAATGAAAAGCCTCTTTGCCTCCTTCAGTAGTCTCTTTAGCAACTTTACTCAGATAGATTCCTTTTCTTAAAGCTTTACTTTCTTTATTGGATTCTGTAAGTTCCTGAAAATTGTGTTCAGATTTAATCATATCAAAATTACTATCACCAACAAACAGCTTTCTGTAATAAACACCGGCATTGCTGATTATAACAGGGACTTCTCCCAAGGTTACTAATTTATATTTTTCAGGACTCATATTTTCATATTGAGTTGAAAAATCTTCTATAATATGAATGAAAGGAGTTATTTCTTTAAGCGTACTGAAATCTCCACATGCATAGATCTTTTTATTACTAAAATCAATGGCTGTATCGGAGAAAGTATTGATAACCAATCCGCAGAAATTGTTGATAAGGTATTGAAGTTCAGAGTTGATATTCTCATTATTTTGTAGAATAACAAGTACGTTTTTATCTTTAGTGATCTTATTTTCAAATGGTAGAGTAATCATGTAATCTTTTTCTTATATGAATATTAGTTGAGGTTTCTTTGGAGATTGTTACAAATACTTATTAGCAGAGTATGAATCAATATTCTTATTTTTTAGATTTAAAAGAATCTGCATACTTCCGATGTCATCATTTACTTTTACTTCCAACAGATCGTTGGATATGGATCTGGAATTAATTTTAAATTTTTGAGTGCCCGGCAATATAATTTCTGGATTACTATTCAAATGTAAAATAGGTCTGTTGAAGGGAATTACAAAAATTTCATCCTCTAAAAAAATAATGTCGGCACCTCTGTAGGTAAGGTTAACATCAATTGTTGTTTGGTTTTCAAAACTGATCTCAACATTTTTTACAAGCTGATGTTTTCTTTTTTTCATATAACGGAAGAAGAAATTCCGCTTCTGTTTTAAATACAGAGAAATACCAATACTGATAAGAATAAAAAGTAAAACGGCTCCGGCAAGAAGTAAAGAAAAATCTGTATCCATAATAACAAAAATAAAAAAAACGGAGCCTGAAAACAGACTCCGCTTATAAAATTGTTTGCGCTAAAATTATTTACCTAAGTAAGATTTAAGGATCTTACTTCTGGTATTATGTTTTAGTCTCTTAATTGCTTTTTCTTTGATCTGACGAACTCTCTCTCTTGTAAGATCGAAAGTCTCACCAATTTCCTCTAAAGTCATTGGGTGTTTTCCGTTCAGTCCGAAGTATAGTCTAACCAAATCAGCCTCCCTTGGAGTTAAAGTGTTTAATGCTCTTTCAATCTCAATTTGAAGAGATTCAAGCATTAAGTCTTTATCAGGACTTGGAGATTCTCCTGAACGTAATACATCATAAAGATTAGAATCTTCACCTTCTACCAAAGGTGCATCCATAGACAGGTGTCTACCGGAGTTTTTCATAGATTCTTTGATATCTTCCTCACTCATGTCAAGAACTTCAGCCAATTCTTCCGGAGAAGGTGGTCTTTCATTTTCCTGCTCAAGGTGAGCGTATGCTTTATTAATTTTATTGATGGAACCAATTTTGTTCAACGGAAGTCTTACAATTCTTGATTGCTCAGCCAACGCCTGTAAAATTGATTGACGGATCCACCATACTGCATAAGAGATAAATTTGAAACCTCTAGTTTCATCGTACCTTTTTGCCGCCTTCATTAATCCTAAGTTACCCTCATTAATTAAATCGGGTAAGGAAAGACCTTGGTTTTGGTATTGCTTAGATACAGAAACTACGAAACGAAGGTTGGCCTTGATTAATTTTTCCAATGCAGCTCTGTCGCCAGCACGTATTCTTTGTGCCAATTCTACTTCCTCGTCCGCAGTAATCAGTTCCACTTTACCAATTTCCTGCAAATACTTGTCTAATGAAGCAGTTTCCCTGTTGGTAACCTGCTTAGTGATTTTTAATTGTCTCATTTATTTTATCCTCAAAAAAGAGTTACTATATATTATACGTTTGGAAATACAAAAAGGTTACACTAGTTTTACTTTTTTATTAATATTTTAATTTGAATGCTAATAGATGAGCGTGGAACAGAGATTCAGAAGTTGAAAAATAGAAAGAAAAGAAGATAATCCAGGATAAAAAGAATGAAAATTATCCTTTAATACAATTCTATAATGGAATGTCTTCTATTATTTCCATCCTCTGGAGGGGTGTCAAAGTTCAAAGAATTTTTGACGGGGTGGTGAAAACAGTCCAACATTCATAGAACACACAATATTAAACTTTAAACAAAAAAAAACGGAACCCAAGTCCCGTTTTTATCTATATCTATTAGAATTTTATTTCCAGTTAGAAGAGTTCATTCAATAGTTTAGCCAATCTCAATCCTCCGTACAATAACTGTCTTTCAAGAGTATCATTGAATTTGTATTGGTAGTCATAAGATAATTTTGATCCGTCAGGAGTCTGTGCATAGATCTTGTTGGCGATTTTGTGAGAATCATACAACCAGTCTTCCAAAGTTCCGGATTGAATCTGTGCTACTTCTTCCTTAGATTTAATATCCAGAAGTTTAGAATATTCTGTGTAGCTGTATTTTTGAGAATCCACTAATTTTCCATCCCAAACAGAGTGTAAATTGGTTTTATCCCCGAAATACGTAACATTGATTTTGTTTCCTCCTAAATCATCAGCTCTTCCTACGTGTAGGGGCTGAGCAAGGTCACCCATAATATGAATAAGGAAGATCAAAGCAATTTTTCTGTCTTTTGCTGAGGTTTTTTCGTCCTTAATCTGGCTGGATAGGGTATTTACCTGTGTGTAAAGACTTGGTCCTGCCTGCATTTTTAGGTTTTGGTCAAAAGTTTTCAGATCAGTTTGCGGATCAATATTTACATAATGCCATGATGAAGCCTGCTTCCAGACTCCTGTAGTATCAGACTTGATAAAGTCCGGCCAGTTTGCCCAATACGCAAGACGTTCCTTGCCCATTATTTTTTTGATTTCCCTTTTTGCCTTTCTGGAAAGGTGATTCTCTGCAATATCTGCAATTACTCTGTGCCCCGTTAATCCCCACGCATAAGAATAAAGTGAAGAGGAAATGAATGCTAAAATCAGAATTTTAGAATAAATACTTTTCATTTTAAATAACAATTTTCAGTCTGCAAAGATACGGCCCCCTTTCCGAATGACCACAAATTATCCCGAATTTATTCCAACAGATGATATTAATAAAATTTAATCTGAATAAAATAAGGAATTGTACTAGGTTTGAAGACGAATTTTGGGGGAATGTGAGAGGAAGGATATAAGATATTTAATAGATATAATAAGGAATAGGAATATACCATTTAAACTTCTGATCCTGAACTTTAAACCATAAGCCCTTGATTCTGAACTCTGAACCTGGAATCTTAAACTTTATAAAAAATCCCTGATTACCGTATTTTTACGGAATTTACTTAAAATTATTCCTTTTAATGTCAATAAATTAGTATTTTTAAAATAAAATTATTGGTAAAATATTTTTTCAAACTTACGAGATATATTATCTTTACAAGTCATAATCACAGGAAACACTATGCATGAGAATAATATTGTAGACATGAATTACAATAAGCTGCAGACAGACTTTAAAGCAGAGGCTGTAGCTGTCAATCTTTTGAAATATCACCGGACGGTAAGCAATATTTTTATTGAAAGAGTTGGGGTGAACGATCGTGCTTATCTTAAGGATATTAAAAGCATTTCGAGCAGTTATTTAGGTTTTGATGAAGAAGTATTCACGATAGAAAGTTATAGGGAGGGCATTTACGATTACCTTCCTGAAGGGTTATTTCACCCACCTTCTCTCGGAGCTTCCAGAAAAAATGTAGATACGGTAGTAAGAGAGATCAGAAAGCAGAAAAGAATAGAAGATGATGCCCGTAAATTTTTCCGCCCTTTTGAGCTGGAAGTCTTTTTTACGGAGATTAGTGCCCTTCTTAAAGAGTCTGAATTTGATATTACAAGCAATACAGATGCATTACTGGAAACGGTAAGTGAACTTTGGCCGCTGGTTGATATGCTGGATAAGCAGAGTGCTTATATATTTATACACATTCTTCCTTTCTTTCATCAGATCCGTGGGGATAAGAGATGGTTTGAAAGATGCCTGACCGCTTTTTTACAGGTTTCTGTTAAAGTAACCTTTTCTCCCAATGTTATTGATGGAATAGAGAAAAATGATGATTCAATGCTTTTGGGAAATTCAAGATTGGGGGTAACCTATATTCCAAGTGGCAGACATATGGATGGACAACGGAACTGGGTAGTGAATATCGGCCCGATTCCTTATGAAGATATGAAAAAGTACATCCCGGGAAGCCCATTCAGAAAAGTTCTTCAGACCCTGTATGATTATTTTCTTCCTATAACAGTGGATATTGAAGAGAATTTTGTGACAGAAAAGCTGGAATACTCGTTTAGTCTGGAGGATGATGAAAGAAATGCCAGCCGCCTTGGATACTCTACCTTCCTCTAAATTATTTTATTATATTTACAACTACCAACAAAGTATAAATTCGAAAAGAAACAAATGGAAATTTCTTCAGTAAAAGGTATTTTTTTAAGGTATATTCTAATGCCTTTAATCGCAATTATCATGATGTTTATCCTGGGAATTATCAGGAGAAACAAACCTGCGATCAAAATTAAAGTAATTATTGTATACGTTCTTCTGTGCAGTTTATGCCTGGCACTGCCTGGTTTTTTCGGATTTGCCGGAAATCTTTTTAATCCGTACTGGTATCTCATTGCACAGGTTGTTTATCTTGTTTTTGGGATTATCCACGTTAACTTACTGCATAAATATTTCAAAAAGCATATTGATTCTCTGGCAATGAGCATCCTGTTTGAATCTATTCTTTCATTGACTTGTATTGCTTTGGGTGGATATTTATTTACCCTGTTATTCAACTGGATGAGTAAAGGAACCGGATATGCAGTGATGGCAGCTACAAGTATGCTGATCTTTGTAGTTCCTATGGTATTTTATTATTGCTATATTCAGTTTATCAGTATTCCTTTTGATATTTATAAAACATGGAGATATTCCCCGGATCAAAAACTTCCTGATTTTGAAGGGGCAGATTTTGACCGTCTGATGGTTTTGAATGTAGAATTAAGTAAAAATCTTGAAGATTCAAACCGATTCAGAATTAAGGCGAAAACTCTTCCGACAGGAATCACTTTTGGAGACTGGTTTTACAGAGTAGTGGATGATTATAACCACAAGAACCCTGGATCTATCATTCATCTTTCAGATGAGGTAAAAGAACCTTATTACTGGATCTTTTATACTAAAAAATCGTTTTTCAGCTTTAGAAAATATATAGATTTCGACCAGGACATTACTGCAAACAGCATTTCTGAAAATGAAGTGGTGATTTGTAAAAGAGTCATTCAGCATGAAGAGGAGGGAGTCGCAAGAAAATCATAACACAAAAAATTAAAAAGTATTAAACATGATACAGCCTATTAAACATTTTGCAATCAACTGGGTGGATGGAATGAAAGTTTCCCAAAGACACCTTAATGATCAGGATAATTTCTTAATTGATACCATCAGAGATTCCAATTCGCTTGGGATTACTACATATAACTATGGGCTTTTGCCTATTTCTACTGAGTATACAGACCGTACTATTTTTGATGTTCACAATACTGCCACTAACGATGTGCAGCTGGTTATCAAAAGATGCAGTGCTGTTACCATGGCAGGGTACCGTATTGAATTAAGCGACAGAAGAATCAGTGTAAAATCCCTGGCAAAATCAATGAGTGAAGAGCAGGCTGATGGAGAATATTATATTTTGATCTCTGTAAATCCGTTTGATAAAGTTCCTTTCGGCGATATTGATCCAGAAGAAATTCCACCACGTCACCCAAGTGCACAACCGAATCACCATATTGAACTTCTTCCTGTAACTTCATTGAACAGTAGCTACTCAGGAGGAAATTATCTGATTATAGGAAAGGTAGATTTAAAAGCCAATATTGCACAGGTAGACTCTAATTTTATTCCGCCCTGTACTTCTGTTCAGAGTCATCCGGCATTAGTAGATTATTACAGCAGCTTTGCGAAATCTATTGGAAACCTGCAGCAGTATGCTTTTAAAATTATTCAGAAAGCGTCTCATAAAAACCAGAATACAGCTTTAGCTCAAAATGTGAAATTTGTTTGTAATACGATGGTGACTACCTTTGGAGATATGTATTTCCAATTCAGAAATATTACGCCTTACCAACCGCCGGTATTTTTAATTGAATCTTTTGCAAAGCTGGCGCTTCACCTGTACAACTCAACACAGCTACTTGTTCCTGCAGAATTGGAAGAAATGCTGAACTATAGTTTGGAATGGAGTGAGATTGCACCTCATACTTTATTGAATCAATTGTCTATCGTTGCTGAAACAAATTATGATCACCACAATTGCGGAGAGCCTTTACTTTACATCCAACAGATGTTAAGAAGTCTGGAGACAATTTTCTCTAAACTGAGTGAACTGGATTACATCGGTCAGAGAAAAGAAAACATCATTGTTAATGAACAGGAGGTTTCTACCAATACCAACCCGAAGAGAGGTTGGAGTGTATTAGACTAATAGCATCAGCTTTTAAATAAAAAAACCCGAATGAAACAATCATTCGGGTTTTTTTTATTGACTCTGCATCATCGTAAAATTATCATGGATATTTACTTCCTGCATTTTAATTTTCTAAATATTATATTATTTACCCTACATAGACCCTACATCATATTCTTTTTAAGTCTTATATACCTAAGGTGAATATTGTGGTGGGTAGTATATAATATATTGATTATTAATTAGTTGAGTTAGTAATGTATTTGTGTAGTATGCTGTTTTTAACAGCTTTTTTGATTTATGATATAGTTTTGCAGGAATCTATAACTTATTATGATGTGAATCATTAATGATTGATACACTAAGGTTACTATAAATGAAATAAACTCAAAAAAATATCTATGAAAAAAAAAATGTCTAAAATCTTTTGTCTTTGTCTTTTTTCTGCCGGAACAGTAGTGATGGGGCAAAATAAAATCAAGGTAAGTCTGGATGCAGGGTATACGTATGGTGCTTTAAATTCAGATCTTTCAAATCTTGTTGATTCAAGATATACGGGGCGGTATGGCTTCGGGGTCAATTTGTCCGGAGAATATATGGTCTGGAAATCACTCTTTGTTTCTACCGGAGCTTCCTTCCAGCAAAAGAATTATAAGTTTGAGAGAACGGGAAACCGGGAAGGGTGGTACACAGAATATAATAACAATTTTTTAACCCTTCCTTTAATGGTAGGGGGCTATATCCTGAACAATCCACATGAAACTACTGGTGTGTGGATCAAAATTGCGGGTGGAATGTATACAGACTACTGGCTTCGTATGGGAAGAGAGGGTAGATATCCGGTATTTAATGAATTACAGGAAAACGGAATTTTCAATTATACACAGGTATCGGATAAGTATGATTTCAAAAAGAATGAAAATCAGCTTAACAGATGGGGATATGGATTGGTAGGTCAAGCTCAGTTAGGATATTCTCTTAAGAAGTTTGATGTATATGCATCCTATAATTACCAGTATGGGCTTTCGGATATCAATATGGCGAATGATGATAAAGACCGTAAATCAACCATTCGGTCATATATGATTTCTTTAGGTGTTGCCTATAAGTTCAAATAACAAAGTTTTTCCTATCAATTAAAATCTATAAAATGAAAAAAAATATTATTTATTTAGGGTTCGTACTGCTTTCAGCATCTGCGACATTCAATTCCTGTATGCAGGATAATGATTCCTCTGTCACGGAACCAACAAGATATACAAGCAATGATATAAAATCCTATGCCGATCTTTTTAAAGTATTCTGGACGGTAATGGATCAGCGGTATAATTATTTTTACGAACAGAAAGGAAAAGATGGGATGGATTGGAATGCCATCTATAAAGAATATTATCCGAAATTTGCTGCTTTAAAATCCTATAATAGAATTGGAGTAAGCGATGCTGAATTGCAAGCGGATGCTGAAAAAGCAAGTGTATATTTTACCGAAATCGTAAATCCAATTATAGACAGACATTTTTATGTTAAGATAAATGTGCCTTTTTCAAATTCCGGTATAACCAATACGTATACATTTTATGGTGGGATGAAAGAAGCTAGAGCTAATATTTATCCGTTTGGTGCAAAGTACGGATATATGAAAGATAGACTGAATGATGCAGAGTCTCGGACTTATAACTATTCAGATGGTGGAAGTATGACATATCTTATGGGAAGCCTAAAGTCTAATCCTGACATTTACTATTTTTCATATAGTAGCTTTTTACTGGCAAGGTCTCTTAAAATTGATCTTGCTGATAAATATTTAAGCCCAGGTCCGGGAAATTCGCTTGTTCTTACCCCTGCAGCTATTGAAAACAGTCCACAACTCAATGCAATTGGTGATATTAACAAGAGAAATGAAGTTAAAAACTTTACTATCAATATTTTAAACGAATGGAACTCATTTCCAAATTCAAATGAAATGAAATCTTTCAATAGCCAGATTGGAACGTTTAAAAGTACAGAAGTTTTATCAGATTCGTTTTTAGATTTGATCCAACAGTTACTCACTAAGTCTAAGAATCTTGTAAAATATAATAGTACAACTACTTACTCTTCCGTGTTAAATAGTGAAACCCTTCCTTATATCCAATGGTTTATGCAGGAGATGGATAATCATGTGAAATATGGATATAATTTGAGCCAGTTCCAGACTGCGGCAGACAAAATATTAACTAGTGCCCCTTTTTATAAAAAGTTTCTGAATCCTTTGCACAAAGGAGATATTAAGAAAGTGATTATTGATTTAAGAGGTAATGGTGGTGGTAATATTGTTGATGCCCGTTTTTTCACAGACAGGTTTATTACTAAAAGCACTGTTGCATTTTATCAGAGAACAAAAGAAGGAAACGGACAATTTAATTATACTCCGTGGGTTCCGGTACAGGCACAGTCTCATATGTTTGGAATTCCCGGGAATATTCCGGTTGCTGTTTTAACGGATAAAGGAAGTGCAAGCATGTCAGAAATGTCTACATTGATGTTCAAAAGTCAGGGAACTCATGCTATTTCTATTGGAGATTACAGTGCTGGAGCTACTGCAGGCTTGGGAGGATCAGATGATTTTAACGGAGGTACCCGGGATAAGGTTGCCGGTGGTATTCTTGAGTTTTATATGCCATTGATGGCCACCAAGACTCTTAATGATGAAGTTATTGAGGGGATTGGCGTAAAGCCGGATATTTATGTGACGCCGCCTTCGGATGCTGAAGTTGCACAAATGACAAGCAGCCCTAAAACATTTACAGACAGGGTAATGGAAGAAGCCATCAAATATCTTTTAACAAAATAGTATGACCTAAAAAGACCCGGCAGAAGCCGGGTCTTTTAGATTGAAATGATTTTATTTTTTGTTCAGAAGCTCCAAAGTATGCTCTACATGTCCGCCGCCTTTCCATTCATCATGCCCCGGAATAATCAGTGTAGCTTTTGAATATTTTGTTTTCAGTTTATTCATAGTCTTAGGCCATTGTTCTACATTGGCTTCTTTGATATTTCCTAAATCAGTAGCGGAAGTACTCTTTACAAGGCAGCCACCGTCCAGAACTTTATATTTTGGAAACCATACCACTACATTGTCGGCAGTATGTCCTTCTCCAAGAAAATCTACTACAAACTCTTCACCACCTATTTTGTAAGGCTTTCCGGTTTTGATAATCTCAGTGGAGGTTGCTTTTCCATCTTTTTTCAGGAATTCATTGGTCTTGGTAGTAGCATATGTTTTAATCCCTTTGTTGTTGAAAAAACTAAGATCTCCTGCACGGTCATCATGAGAATGCGTGGCAAATACGGCAACAACAGGTAAGTTATGACGTTTTTTGATGGTATCCATCAGGCTTTGGTATTGTACTTTTTCCCATGGAACATCAAATAAGACCACCCCTTTTTGGGTGATAAGATATACTGAGTTGGCAGAATATTCTTTACCTCCGAATACGCCGAAAGTCTTGTAAATATATAAGTTGTTTTTAATTGGCGGTTCGATTACAAAATCTTTTACCTGGGCACTTGCAAAAGGGCTCAACAGCATCGAAACAATAAAAAACTGAATGCTTTTTTTCATAAATCTTTAAGGTAATAGTTAAAATTTTGGTACTTATGAGAAAGATGGATCTCAATGGAATATTTTGCAAACCTAGTAAAATTAATTCTCTAAGTTTTTTATGAAAAGAAGTTTAACCGTTTTTTAACAGTTGCGGAAGAGGAGAATACCCAATGATTTGTATTTTTGGAGCTATTATTGTGAAATAATAAAACCTTAGTTATGAGCAAGTTATGCGTTGTTAAGGTGCGAAAATTTTATCTACAATGAATTAGGTCCGACTAAAATATGGTTTTATAATGGGCACTAATACACAAATTTTAAGGCTTATTTACTAATCCAATTCTTATTTATCTCAGTTTTAATGTATTCGAGGCATAAAAAAAACTGCTTCAAAAATAAAGCAGTTTATAGTAGATTATTTTTTTACCAATATTTTTTCAGTGGCCTTCTTACTGAGGATTTCTTTCTTATCACCAATCTCGATGGTCATCGATTTATCAAAATTTTCAATTTTAATAACTTTCACCTTGGTATTCAGGAGAAGTTTCCGATCATTTAAATAGCTTAAAAAAGCATCATCTGAAAGAGTAACAGAAGCAAAAACAACAGTTTCTCCTTCTTGACAATGGCTTAATTTCTGAAGGTCCTGAGAAATAATGTTCCCATCTTTATCAGGAATAGGTTCTCCATGTGGATCGAATTTAGGATGATCCAGAATTTCATCCATTTTATCAAAAAATATCTTGGAATGCACATGTTCCAGCTGTTCTGCGATTTCATGGACATTTTCCCAGCCGAAATTCATTTTTTTAACCAGGAACATTTCGGTAAGCCGGTGTTTGCGTACCACCAGAGCAGCTTCACGCTTTCCGTTTTCTGTAACGATCAGAGGTTTGTAGGTCTCATAAATGACCCATTTCTTTTCGGCAAATTTTTTCATCATATTGTTAACGCTCGGCATTTTTACATTCAAAAATTTGCTGAGTTCGTTAATCGTCACCTTTCCTTCATTGTCAACTAAATGAAACAAAGCTTTCAGGTAATTTTCTTCTGTTAGGGTTGTTTTCAAAATGTTAGATGATTTTCACTACAAATCTAACAAAATATTCTTAAAAGATTACTCTTGTTATTTTAACTTTTTTTAATTTTACTCTATGAAATTTTCATTTAAAAACGATTATTCTGAGGGATGTCACCCGAATATTCTACATGCACTTCTGCAATATAATCTTGAACAGCAAGCCGGATATGGCGAAGATGAATACTCCTTAAAAGCTAAGGAATTGATTAAGAAAAGAATAGGAAAAGATAATTCTGATGTTTACCTTGTTTCCGGAGGAACACAGGCAAATCTAATTGTGATTTCCTCTGTTTTAAGACCTTATCAATGTGCCATTTCAGCGTCTACAGGACATATTCTGAACAATGAAACGGGAGCGATTGAAGCAACAGGACACAAAATATTAAGTATTGAAACCGAAGATGGAAAATTAAGACCATCAGATATTATTCCGGTGTTGGAAAATCATAGGAATATACCACATCAGGTAATGCCAAAGTTGATTTATATTTCCAATTCTACAGAGCTGGGAACCATTTATCAGGCTAATGAATTGAAAGAACTTTCAGAATTCTGTAAGCAAAACCACCTTTATCTGTTCATGGATGGAGCCAGGCTGGGACATGGGCTAACTTCTGAAATCAGTGATCTTACCCTGGAAAAAGTAGCGGAACTGACGGATATTTTCTATTTGGGAGGAACTAAAAACGGGGCTTTAATTGGAGAGGCGATTGTTATTAATAATCCGGCACTTCAGGAGGATTTTGCATTCAATATTAAACAGAAAGGAGCATTGCTGGCAAAAGGCAGATTATTAGGAATTCAGTTTCTGGAACTGATGAAGGATGACCTGTATTTTGATCTGGCCAAACACGCGAACCAACAGGCTATGAAAATAAAAAATGCATTGCAGGAAAAAGGAGTACAATTCCTTTCCGATACCTATACCAATCAGATTTTCCCGATTCTAAGCAACGGCCTTATTCAGATTCTATCGGAGAACTTTGAATTCTTTGTGTGGAAAAAAATAGATGAAGAGTTTTCTGCTATTCGTCTGATTACTTCCTGGAATACTGGAGACGAGGCTGTTAACCGTTTCATTGAAATTATTAAAGAAGAGCTATAGTTTTATTACTTTATACATAAAACTGATCTCATTACAATATTCTATGTGCCTGTATGATAAAAAAAAATGATTTTTATGATAGGCACATAGTCTTTATCATACCTACTATTATTCAATACATTCTTCCTGTTCCTCAACAAACTTCCGGTGTTTTCCACCCCATTCATTTAAGGCATCCCATATAGGAATCAGTTCTCTGGCAATTTCTGTAAGTTCATAATCTACTCTTGGCGGGACTTCTGCATATACTGTTCTTTTTACCAGACCTTCTTTTTCAAGTTCCCTTAACTGGAGGGTAAGCATTCTCTCTGTAATTCCTGAAATAGACCTTTTAAGTTCGCTGAAACGCAGCTTTTCATCTTTTAATTTACTCAGAATAAATAGTTTCCATCTTCCGCCAATCTTACATACGGCATAACTCAAATCACATTCCTGAATATATTGCTTGTTGATATTATTCGTTGAACTTTCTTTTATCTTTCCCATTACTTACAAATTTGTTAGTACCATACAATGATATCCGTATAGTGCAAATGTAAGATATGAAAACTAATTTTGCCCATATAAAAGCAGATAAATAACAATAGCGCTAATGTTCACTGCAAAATAATATTAATTTAAAATTACAACAAAATGCAGTTGACACCTAAAATCAATCAGATTTTAAATCATTTGGAAAAAATACAGTCTTTTAATCCTCAAAACCCATTAGACGATACCCGAAAATATCTTGAAACAATGACTCTGCAGCTCAGCGGAAAAAAAGAAGCTGTAGCTATGATTGAAGAGCTTGATATTCCGATGGCTGATCATCAGATTCCGGTTAGAATGTATCGTCCTAAAGGGAAAGCCGTTCAAAAATCCTCTGCAATAATTTATATACATGGTGGATGGTTTATTGCCGGTGGCTATGAAACACATGATGCAGTTGTGCGTAAACTAGCTAATAAAACAGAATCTGTTGTGATTTTCATCGATTATCGTCTTGCTCCGGAACATCCGTTTCCTGCAGGCCTGAATGATTGTCTTGACGCTGTACAATGGGTTATAGAAAATGCAGAATCATTAGGAATTGATCGGGATCAAATAGGAATCATAGGGGACAGTGCCGGCGGAGGCTTATCCACAGCTGTTTCTACCCAAATAGGAGAACTTTTTAAGTTTCAGGTGCTGATCTATCCGGCAGTGGATAATCAACTTAATACCAAAACCTGGGAAACCTATGAAAACGGACCGGTACTGAATAAACAGGGAGGAATAGATGCCTGGAACTGGTATCTTCCCAAAGAGGAAGCCCATAACCCGCTTGCTGTTCCTATTTTAATTAAAGACTTTAAAAATACACCTCCAACTCTTATTATCATCGCTGAACATGATCCTTTGGCAGACGATGCAAAACATCTTACGATGAATATGGAGAATGCCGGAATGTCTGTTAAATCAATTTTTTATAAAGATATGGTTCATGGATTTATGCATATGGGAGAGGTTTTGGATGAAACACAATCAGCCATTGGTGAAATGGCGGACTTTGCTCGACAATATTTGGGATAAACCTTTCAATAAAGAACCATGAAAAAGTATGCTTATATTGGATCCTTAGGGTTTATTGCAGTTATTACTACAGAATTTGGAATCATTGGAATTCTTCCGCAGGTTGCAGAGTATTATAAAATCAGCATAGATGAGGCAGGTTATCTTTTAAGTGCTTTTGCTCTGGTCATTGCTCTTACAGGTCCTTTTATGACTTTGTTTACTTCGGGTATTGACCGGAAAAAAATAATGACTGCTGCTATCCTTATGTTTCTGTTCACAGGGATTGTCTCTTCCTTTTCACCACCTTTCTGGCTGCTGATGATAGTAAGAATTCTTCCTGCATTTTTACAGCCGGTCTATATTGCAACAGCATTGTCTGTAGCAGTATCCGGAAATGACAACACCAATAAGAATGAGCTGATGAGTATTGTTTTCAGTGGGGTAGCCATTGCAATGGTTACTACTGTTCCTTTTGCAACATGGGTTTCCGGACTTTATTCGTGGGAGTATTCGTTTATGATCCAGGCTGCAATAAGCTTGATCGCTTTGCTTATCATTCATTTTTTTCTGCCACCTATGCCTGTGAGTGAGAAAAAATCATTTGGAAGCCAGATCAGTATATTGAAGCAGCCACCGTTTATCCTGAGTACTCTTACCAATTTCTTTATGATTACAGCCTGGTTTTCCACTTATAGCTATTTTGCAGATTATCTGGGTAAAGCGAAAGGAATGGATACTGCAATGGTAAGTTATATGCTTTTTTTATTTGGAGCTGTTGGAATTATAGCGAATAGAGTAGCCGGTAAAATGCTTAATAAAAATGTAACTGCCACATTAGCATTCTTTCTTTCCGGAACGGTATTGATTCCCATATTACTTTCTGTTTCCAATGAGAATGCATTAGCTACGGTCATTGTTATAGGAATCTGGGGATTTCTTTATTCACCAAGCTTCCTGAATGCTTCTACCTATATGATCTCTGCAGCACCTGACTCATTGGAATTTGCGAACAGCCTGGCTACTTCATTCGGTAATCTGGGGGTTACTTTGGGAACTACTATTGGAGGTTGGATTATTATCACTCAGGGAGTAGAATATACACCATGGATAGGCTTTGTTTTCGGAATTCTTGCATTCCTTATGATGATAATGAGAAATATATTTGAAAAAAGGGAAAAGTTTTTTTCAGGGTCTGTAAAACAAATGTAACAATTTTTGTTACATTAAAATAATTCCGTATCTTTGATCTATCAAATTTAAATTAAATACAATGAAAATAGAAATCTGGTCGGATGTTATGTGTCCGTTTTGCTATATCGGGAAAAATAATTTTGAACAGGCACTGGAAAAATTGCCATTTAAAGATGAAGTAGAAGTAGAGTGGAAAAGCTTTCAGCTAGATCCAACCTTAGATGCTCATAAAACTCAGGATACCATCCAGTATTTC
Organism: Chryseobacterium sp. MYb328; assembly: GCF_037572595.1. Classification (NCBI taxonomy): domain Bacteria; kingdom Pseudomonadati; phylum Bacteroidota; class Flavobacteriia; order Flavobacteriales; family Weeksellaceae; genus Chryseobacterium; species Chryseobacterium sp. MYb328. The sequence goes on from NZ_JBBGZQ010000009.1 coordinate 108,699, forward strand.
AGAGAGAAAAAAGGTGTTGCTGAAGCTCAGGCTACACAGATGCTGGCTCAGGTGGCTCAAATGGGAAAAGGAGCAGGGATCAATTTTGATTTTGGAAAGACTTTAATCATCAATACTTTCAGCGCACACAGGCTTCTTCATTTAGCTAAGAAGTACAACAAATCCAATGAAATGGAAGAAGCATTGTTTATCGCTCATTTTACTGAAGCTAAAAATGTAGGTGATCCGGAAGTTCTGATTTCGCTTGCTGAAAACTTAGGGATTGATAAAGAAGAAGCCAGAGAAGCAGTTACTACCGATCAATTGGATTACGAGGTAAATCAGGATATTATGGAAGCAAGAAACAATGGCGTTTCAGGAGTTCCTTTCTTTGTTCTGAACGGAAAATATGCAGTTTCAGGAGCACAACCTGTAGAAGTGTTTGAAAATGCATTGCAACAGACTTATAAAGAAACAGTAAGTCCTTTCAAAGATCTCTCCGGAGACAGCGGAGCTTCCTGTGATGCTGATGGATGTAGCATTTAATATTTTAAAAACCCCAGGTTATTAGCTTGGGGTTTTATTTTAATCATACTATTTCAAAAACATCAGAATAAGTATTAAAATAACCAACATTTCTAAAATCCGGTAAAACTCTCGTATCTTTGTAAAACAGTATAAATCTATATTCTTTAATGATAAAAATTAATAATGAAATTCATTATCCCATCGCAGACACACTTTTTGTTTTTGCACTGGATTCTGAAGCAGGAACAGTATTTGACGGGAAAAATAAATTAATAACTGGAATAGGAAAGGTAAATGCAGCTATAGAGCTTACCAAAGAAATTCAAACCAGAAAGCCTAAATTAATTGTAAATCTGGGTTCTGCCGGAAGCAAAGGATTTCATAAAGGGGAGGTGGTTTGCTGTACAAAATTTATCCAGAGGGATATGGATGTAAGAGGTCTTGGATTTAAAATGTATGAAACTCCATTATCAGGAGTTCCACCTGTGTTAGAGTACGGCCTGAAGATGGATAGTTTGAAGGAAGGAATCTGTGGTAGTGGTGACAGTTTTGAGATGAATCATTCTGAAACTGATTATAATATTGTAGATATGGAGGCCTATCCTTTAGCATTAATTGCACAAAAAGAGAATATTCCGTTTCTATGTTTAAAATACATTTCTGATGATGCGGGCAATGATGCTGCTGATGACTGGAGCGTACAGGTTCATTTGGCTTCTGAAGCATTTAAAAAAATATTATTTTCATAAAATCTATTCAAAAAATGGCATCAATAATCATCAACAAAGCTTCTGCCGAAGATACAGATTGTATACAGAAGCTGGGAATTCAGACTTTTACTGAAACCTTTGCTGAAGACAATACCGAAGAAGCCATGGAAAAATACCTAAGAGAAAGCTTCAATACAGAAAAGGTAAGATCTGAACTGAACAATCCGGACTCCCATTTCTATATTGCCTGGGAAGAAGACAATCCGGTTGGCTATCTGAAAGTCAATTGCAGTAAAGCACAGACTGAATTACAGGATGAAACCGGTCTTGAAATTGAAAGAATCTATGTAAAGAAAAGCCACCATGGTAAAAAAGTAGGTCAGCTTCTTTATGATCAGGCATTGAAAACTGCTCAGCACCTCAATAAATCATATCTGTGGCTAGGTGTTTGGGAAGAAAACCTGAGAGCTTTAAACTTTTACAGGAAGAACGGGTTTGTTGAATTTGATAAGCATACCTTCAGGCTTGGTGACGAGGAGCAGACCGATCTGATGATGAAGAAAATATTGGATTAAATTTTCCTGCACTTTAAATTTGTATCAATATTATTAAACACTTTCCATCCAGATATAATTCAAAAGTTATTTCTTTGATATGATGAACAATTCAGAATTCTTAAAAGAAATTAATACCTATTATCCTCTATCAGAGAAAACTACAGCAGCTCTGATGGATATCTGCAGTGAAGAACATTTTCAAAAAAACGAACTTCTTCTGGAATCCGGAAATATGGCCAGATATTATTACTTTATAAAATCCGGTTTAATAGGATATTATATGACTGATGAAGCAGGGAGCTCTATTTATAAGATCTTTTTTGAAGAAAACAGTTTTGTAGCTTCTACCGCTGCCATCATCAAAAACGTACCCAGTGATTTCAGTATCATTGCTCTTGAAGATTGCTCAGTCATTAAATATCCGGTTAAAACGTATCGGGAATTATTGGAACAATATCATGATCTTGCCCTTTTTCATATCAGGTATCTGGAGAAAAACTGGGTGGTAAAAAAGGAGCCCCTTGAAGTTTCTTTAAAATTTGAAACCGCAAAACAACGGTATTTATTATTGCTCGAAAATAAATCCCTGTACAACAGGCTTAAACAGCATCATATAGCATCATATTTAGGGATTACCCCAACTCAGCTCAGCCGTATAAAAAAGGAAATCAACAGATAATATTATCGTTTTCCGAATTCCATGTTTATATTTTAAACAAAACTATTTATTTGTAAAATAATTTTTCGTAATACAATTTTTTGCATGGTATATTTTATTATTTTTACATTAAATCCCTTTATAGGGAAATAATTAAATTAATAAAACCAAAACCATGAAATTAGGTCATACTTATTTTTATCATCCGGAATATGCTGAAACCAATGAGTTTGTTATCAAGCAATTTGAACAGCAAAATGTATCTATGCAAAAGATTCAGAATGCACTGGGGCGAAGCAATCGGTATATTGTAACTGAAGACTCTGAAGAGACAACATTGTCTATGGCAATACATGCAGCAAAGGGAGTACTCAGAGAAAGTAATACTTCCGTTTTGGATATTGATATGATTGTATTTGTAACCAGCACTTCAGAACATCTCATTCCTTGTGATGCTATCAAGATTCATCATGCATTACAAGGCAAGGCCAATACACTGTGTTATGACATCAATGCCAATTGTATTGGAGCATTTGTGGCTTTGGACCAAATTACAAAATATCTATCCGTATCCGATACTGCCCAAAAAGCATTGATAATATGTTCTGAAAAATTATCTGGTATTGTGGATTCTGAAAATCCTGTAACGGCATTTTGCTTTTCGGATTCTTCTTTTGCCTTTATTGTAGAAAAAGATGACTCTTCTTCAGGGTTAATGGATGTTCTCTACCATACAGACAGTAGTATCTGCAATACGGTACTGTTTCCTCCTAACGGATATTCTTGTTACCACCCTAATGATGTCACTTTATGGGATAAGAGCTTCGATGGAAGTGGGAGTGTCAACTTTGCACTGAATGATATGAACAGTTTTTTAGAACGCAACCATCTGAGCATTGAAAAAATCGACTTGTTTTTATTTTCTCAATTTTCATTAAAAAATATTAATATTATTAGTGACCATTTCAATTTACCCCCTGAAAAGGTTCCTTTCTATTCAAGAGAAGTAGGATATACCGGTTCTTCAAGTCCTTTTCTGGCACTGCATCAATACCGGAAGAATGTAAGAAAGCTGCAAAAGGGGGAAAATATTCTCATCTGGACACTTGGGGCAGGCTATCAGGCAGGCTTAATGCTTTGGAAATACTGATGCTCATAAATGCTTAAAGAAATAAATTAACAAAAGCGTCAACATTTGTTGACTCTTTTCCTTTTTTTCCGGTGCAACTTTGCTATGTCATAAGATTATGGAACCATTGATTATTTAAGTAAAAGATCTTAAATTTATATACGATGTATTTTCATGATCTGCTCATCATTAATTAAATTTAAAAAGTATGAAAAAGTTAATAAGCATTGTTGTTTTAAGTGTTTTTGCACAGTTTTCAGCACAGAAGGTCATTCATCAGGAAGTTTTCAGTCCTAAAATGAATAAAAAGATCAAAACCATTATTATTACTCCGAATTTACAACCCAATACAACGTATCCATCCGTATATATTCTTCATGGTTTCAGCGGAAATCCGGACAGGATCATTAAAGAGGATATTCCGGATATCGTTAAGAAAGCTCAGGAGTATAAAACCATTTACGTTTTGCCTGATGGGAATTACAGTTCATGGTATGTAGACAGCCCGGTTGTTAAAGATTCCCAATACCAAACTTTTATTGGAAAAGAACTTGTTGAATTTATTGATAAGAACTATCCGGTAAAAACGGAGAAAAAGTTCAGAGGAATCCTGGGATGGAGTATGGGTGGCTATGGTGCCACAAATATTGGTGTTACCTATAACAAAACATTTGGAATTGTGGGAAGTTCATGTGGAGCTTTAGACTTTAATGTATTTGGGGAAGGGTATAATAAATATATGGTGAATAAGGTACTTGGTCCTTTAGAATCAATAAATCCCAACTTCCTTACAGACAGCAAGATCAAATTAATGGAAACAGCCGGACAACGTTATATTTTCGACTGTGGAACTGAGGATGTTCAGATGATCGGACAAAACAGAAAATTTCATACCAAGCTTACAGAACAGAAAATCCAGCATCTTTATACAGAATCCTTAGGTGCTCATGATACTCAATATTGGAGCCGTTCACTTTCTGAGCAGCTCACTCTGTTTGACAAATATTTCAAATAGAACAGGTTATTAAAATTTTACCATAAAATCCTTTTTAAGCATTGTCTTAAAAAGGATTTTTTCGTTGTTAACGAGCTTAGATTATCCAAAATTCATTACTCTTTAGATTATCAATTAAAAAGTTAGAGTTATTGTGATTTATTTTTATCTTTGTTTTTAATTATTCCAAATAAGAATAAATTAAAAAACTAATGAAACATTTTCTTGCAAAGCCTTGCTTCAACCTATTGATTTCCTTCAATATAAACTCAATAAAGACAAGTGTTGACTCCACTTATTCGTTTTAAAACACTTATAAAACCTATATGAATAACTCCTTTATTCTTCCACATCAAACAGCAGGTATGATGATGCCCCTGTTTTATGTAACTCAATTTTTAATAATCTTAAGAAATGATACATGGAAAATTTTAGAATTTAAATGCTACTGAAAAACTTTATGAAATTACAATTCAAACACATGAAAAACAATATACTTCTACAAAAACAATAACATGAAAATACTTAAAACCTCTATATTACTTTTAACTCTTACTCTATTTTCCCCTGCTTTATCTGCCCAGCAAAGTGAGCGCATCCATGGGAAAGTTCTGGTTTCTGAAAAATTACCTATAAAAAATGCTATTTTAAGACTTGTTAATACCTCTTATCAGGCAAAAACCAATCATCAAGGTGATTATTACTTTGAGAATGTAGCTCCTGGTGAATATACGCTTCAGGTAGTCTTAAATGATATTGAGCTTATGCAGGAAAAAATCAGGATTGAAAAGGATGTTTATGAAATACCTGCCATTTTCGCTCCTGCACAAAGCAATGAGATTGAAGGAATTACAGTGTATGCCTTCAGCAGAAACAAATTTCTGAATAAAGACAGCATTTCCGTCTCAAAAATGCCTTTGAAAAATCTCGAAAATCCGCAGGCTTATACAAGTATTAACCAACAAATTCTGAAGGAGCAGCTTACGTATGATGTTTCGGAAGTGGTAAAAAATGTTCCCGGTATGGTAAAAATGCAGGGAAGCCCGGGAAGAGGTTCCGGAGATGGAAGCTTTTATTATAGTCTTAGAGGATTTCCAACAAAAATATCAATGGTAGATGGAGTTCCTGCCACTACCAACGGAGAAATAGACCCTTCCGATATTGAACGTATTGAAGTGATTAAAGGTCCATCCGGAACATTGTACGGAGGTGCTGTTACTTCATTTGGAGGGCTTATTAATCTTGTAACCAAAAAGCCAAAAGATTATTTCGGTGGTGAAATTTCTTATATGCTAGGAAGTTACAACCTGAATCGTGCAACCGTTGATGTTTACGGACCGATCACAGAATCCAGAAAAACATTATTCCGCTTGAATGCTGCTTATCAATACCAAAATGGTTTTAGAGATTCAGAATTCAGAAAGTCTTTTTTTGTTTCACCAACCTTAAGCTATCAGGTAAATGATAAACTGAAATTCAGCCTTGGCGCTCAGATTTACAATTATGAAGGAACCAATACGCCCATTATTTTCCTTCCAAGAGGGCGGGCATTTCTGGCACATACTCCTGATGAGCTTGGTTTTGACTGGAAAAGATCGTACTCTAATAATGATATGACTTTGAAGGCTCCATCTACCAATGTAAAAGCTGAGATTAACTATAAAATTTCAAATAACTGGACCTCACAGACTCTTGTTTCAAGAAACTATAGAAAAACTGAAGGTTTATATCAGTATCAGTTTATCAGAGGAAAAGATAATGATACCCAGCTTGAACGCAATGTACAATGGCAGAATTCTGAAGCAGCCTCTACAAGTGTTCAACAGAATTTCAACGGGCAGTTCAACATTGGAAAAATAAAGAATAAGGTTCTTATTGGCCTAGATTATTTAAACCAATCTCTGAACAATAACCATTCACCCATCATTAAATATGATACAATTAACGGACAAAATCCCGGAATTAAGTACGGTTTTATCTCCAGAGATCTTGCTTTGCAGAAAATACAGGGGTCAAAAGCCGCACTTACCAGAACTACAACCTCAAGTAATGTCTATGGAGCCTATCTTTCTGATGCTATTTATATCACAGACAGATTAATTACGTTGTTGAGTTTACGTGTGGACCATTATGAAAGCAAGGGACAACTGGATCTGAATAAAAATACCCGTTCCGGAGATTTTACACAAACAGCATTATCACCTAAAGTAGGAGTTGTTTACCAAATCTTTAAGGATCGTTTATCAGTATATGGGAACTATATGAATGGTTTCAGCTATACACCCCCTGTTAACCAGGAGCTTACTGACTATAGTGGAGTTATGAAACCCCAAAAAGCCAATCAATGGGAAATAGGATTCAAAGGAAATCTTTGGAAAAACCGTTTGAATTTTACCGTAGGATATTATGATATACAGGTTGACAATATACAGAGAGTAATTGAAGTCATTAGAAATGGAAAAAGCTTCGGTGCTACCATTCAGGATGGGGAGCAAAGAAGTAAAGGAATCGAAGTAGAGATCATTGCCAATCCTATTCAGGGGCTTAATATCATGACCGGATATGCATACAATGACAGCAAATTCGTTAAAGCTGAAGCAACAGTAAACGGAAGACGTCCAGGTTCTGCAGGACCAGCTAACGTATTTAATTCCTGGGTAAGTTATACTCTTCAATCCGGCAGTTTACAAGGGCTTGGCTTAGGCTTTGGAGTTAATCGTGTAGGGCATCAGCTCAGTGAGAATAAAACAGACACAGGAAAGTTTACCTTCCCGGCTTATACTCTTGTGAACGCTTCTGTTTCTCTTGAAAAAGAAAGATATAGAATAGGTTTTAAAATGAATAATATTGGGAATGTTCAGTATTTTGCAGGACAGGGAGTAATTGTTGCCCAAATGCCTCGGAATTTTGTTGCTGAGGTAAGTCTTAAATTTTAATCATGAAGCTTACATTGAGAAAAGCGGCCCTTCAATTACATCTATGGCTCGGATTAACATCCGGGCTTGTAGTTGTGGTAATGGCGGCTACCGGATGTATTCTTGCTTTTGAAGAGGAATTAAAACATCTCGTATATCCGGACAGATATTTTATAAAAACTGTTGGAGACAAAAAATTATCTCTTTCCGAACTTTCATTAAAAGCTGAAAAAGCACTTCCTGACGGACTCAAAATCAAAAGAGTTCAGATTTCTTCTGATCCATCAAGAACTTATGTGTTCCGGACCCTTAAAATGGATAATGATGCCTTGACCTATTGGGGAACCTATCTTTATTATTACCGGGTTTATATTGATCCATATACAGGAAAAGTTCATGAAGTGGAAGATGCTAAACATAACTTTTTTGAAATTGTACTGGATCTTCACCGAAGACTTTTATTAGGGGAAAAAATAGGAAAAACCATTACAGGATATTCTACACTCATGTTAGCTATTATTCTTTTTTCCGGGCTCATCATATGGTATCCTAAAAAGATGAGTAAAAATATGCTTAAGGGCATGTTTTTCATTAAAACTTCAGCAAGCTGGAAAAGAGTGAATTATGATCTTCACAATGTCCTGGGGTTTTATGCCATAATTCCTTTGATTCTCATCTCTTATTCCGCACTCATCTGGAATTTTGAAAACGTAGATAAATGGGTAAAAAATACTTTGAATGGAAACGTACCAACTGAACAAAAGTCAAAGAGCAGCATTCCTTCAGAAGAGTTTACAAACCGGGAATTTATTTTGAACAGCATTGGCGAAAAAGTGGAAAAAGATCTGATTAATAAAAAATCAGCATTGATTAACTTCCCAAGAACAGATGAAGGGACTTATTATGCTGAATTAACCTACGGAAATAAACAATATCAGAATGAACAATATAATTTTGACCAGTATTCCGGAAAAATATTAAAACATCAGGCTTATAAAGATGAAAAAATAGGGTATGGTACTGCCTTAAGAGAAAGAAATTATGACCTGCATACAGGAAGTATCTTCGGAGTCACCGGACGAATTATGTATCTTTTAGCCGGAATGATTGCTACTTCGCTTCCTATTACCGGATTCATCATTTATGTAAACAGAAAAAAGAAGAAACTTCAAATCAGGAACAAGTAAATACCATCAGCCTCTATCATTGTAGAGGCTTTTTTATCTGAAATATTGGGTGTTCTGTGAAAGAATTTCAATACTTCTTTCCATTTCATCAAAGCTTAGATCTCCAAAGCCTAATCTCATTGCAGTAAGATTTTTATTCTGATAAAGCAGGGTTTTGGGGATAAAGAGATTATCCTGGGCACATTTCCGGCTCAGCTGCATCAGATTAACAGGGATATTCCATTCCATCCAGATCGCAAGGCCTCCGGAAGGCTTTTCAAAAGTGATCACCTCTCCAAGATTTTCTTTGAGCAAGGTACTGAAATGATCCCGCCTTTCCTGATATACCTTTAAGGATTTTTTCAGATAACGATTGATTTCTCCTTCTTCAATCATTTCCCCCAATGTTCTTTCCATGAGGATATCACCCTGGCGGTCTATAATTCCAAGGTGTTTCCGCATTTCTACCATCAGATTTTCAGGAGCAACAATAAATCCGGTCCTGAACCCCGGAGCCAATGATTTCCCGAAAGATCCAATATAGATCACCATTCCGTTGGTATCTGCACTCGCTAAAGGCAGAATCGGGCTTTTATCATAATGGAATTCGTAATCATAATCGTCTTCTAGAATAACAAATCCGTATTCATTGGCCAGCTCAAGTAACTCCAGTCTCCGCTGTGCACTTAAAGCCACTGTTGTAGGATAATGATGGTGCGGGGTAAGATAGAGCATTCTTATTTTATTTTTCTGACAGGCTTCTCTGACACTTTCTACAATTATTCCGTCTTCATCAATCGGAAGGGTTACAATATTTACTCCTGCTTTTTGAAAGATCATATTCACTGAAAAATAACTCAAGTCACCTACCAAAACGGTATCACCTGAAGACAAAAGGATTTCGGAAACAATATAAATACTCATTTCTGTACTTCGGGTAATCAGAAGATTGTTCTTTGAAATAGGCAAGCCGCGGGAAAGATTAAGGTATTGAGACAGATGTTCCTTGAAAAATTCACTTCCATCATGATTATAATGACCAAAAACTTTCTGATTGGATTTCCGCTTAAGAATAGAACTGTAAAACCGGGAATGCTGCCCGATCTGGGTAAGCCTGATATCCGGAACCCCATCATTAAAAACATATTCACAGTCCGAATGCTCAAAGGGATTATCCAGAATATTGGAGGTTTTAAAAGTAAATCCTGTGCTCTTAGGATAATTTTGAAGGTTGTTTTCCTCGAAGTCCTTTACTTTTATGGGCTTTTCTTGATCTTTTCCAATCACAAACGTTCCTTTGTTCGGAAAACTTTCCACCCAACCTTGTGCAGACAGTTCATCATATACCGCTACAGCTGTATTTCTGTGTACATCCAGTATCTCACTGAAGGCTCTGGTTCCCGGAAGTTTGGTTCCAAATGGTAAGAAACCTCTTTGGATGGCATTCACCAATTGATTAGCGATTTGTAAATAGATAGAAGTCTCTGATTTTCTATCTATTTTAATAAAACTTTCATAAGGAATCTTAACCGGACTATCCATAATGTAAAAACTGGCACCATGTAACCATCCGGCAATATACTACTTTTGACATCAAAATAAAAATCTATGGAATTTCATCATCTGCTTAAAAGAATAGTACAGGATGGCAACACCCATGCTAAGTGGCTAAACACTCTTTCTTTTATGGAAAATGCCGGCGCAAGGAAAATATCAAAATGTGAACATCCGGTAATGGTTACGCTCATTCAGCTTAAACATGCGGCTGAGGAACATCGCCACGCCTACTATCTTAAAAAACAGATTGGAAAAATAGATCCTGAACTTTGCAAAACTTATGAAAACAAAGAATTACTGGCTCCTATAGCAACCCGGCAATATCTGCATTCATTGGATATTAAAGCCTGCAGGTACCTTCAGTATGTTTTTCAGCTGACTAAAGAAGAGCTGAAATATGCAGCTTACCTCTTCGTGACTTATGCTATTGAAGTGCGTGCTGATGAACTTTATCCCGTGTATCAGGAAATCCTTACAGAAGAATCTTCTAAAATCATGGTAAAATCTATTATCCTGGAAGAGGAAGGACATCTGGAAGAGATGATTAATCAGCTTAATGAATTTTCTGAAAACTGGCAGCTGCATGCAGATCATATTCTGGAAATAGAAAAAGACCTGCATCAGCAATGGATCAATGCTATTACGGAAGAAGTGGCTCAATTGGATTATGCTTAAAAACATCAACCGGTTTGAGGAGGCGCTTCACAAAAGAAAGCAGGAGGGGATATTAAGAACGCTAAAACCAAAAGCTGAAGGGATAGATTTCTATTCCAATGATTATCTGGGATTAGCCCAAAGTAAAGACCTTCAAAGGATCATGCTGGAGAAGATCCATGAGAGTCCTCAGCTGCTTTCGGGAAGCACAGGTTCCAGGCTCATTAGCGGAAACAGCAGAGTGGCCGAATCTGCAGAAATTTTTATCGCTGAAGAGCATAGGTTTCGGGCTGCATTACTTTTTCCGTCGGGTTATACTGCTAATCTGGCTTTATTTTCAACGCTCCCAGCCCGCCATGATACGATTATCGTGGATGAACAGATACATCGTTCCGTACATGATGCCTGTAAAATGTCAAATGCCAGAAAATTGAAATTCAGGCATAACGATCCTGGGCATTTGGAAAGGATTTTAAAAAAGCAGGAAGGACATTGCTATATCGCGGTAGAAAGCCTTTACTCTATGGAGGGAGATCTTGCTCCTCTCAAAGAGATTGCTGAACTGGCAAAGAAGTATGAAGCCAGTTTAATTGTTGATGAAGCCCATGCATTCGGCGTCTTCGGATATGGCCTGGTGAATAAATATGGTTTGGAAGATCAGGTTACAGCTAATGTAATCACTTATGGTAAAGCATTGGGAGCTCATGGTGCAGTAATACTTTGTCATGACAGTATCAAATCTTATCTGGTGAATTTTGCATCTCCATTTATTTATACCACTTCTGCACAGGACTTCCAATGGATGAGGATAAAAGAAGGATACAATTTCTTAGAAAATCATCAGGATTTACCCCTTCAGCTTCAGGAAAACATAAAAATATTCAGAAACCAAAGGGTAGAATCTCCATCTTCGGAAACAAGTCCGATTCAGGCTATAATCATTCCTGATAATGAAAAGTTGAAATCCTTACAGAAAGCATTATCAGGCGAAGGATTTTTAACCTATGCTATTTACAGTCCAACCGTAAAAGAAGGAACTGAAAGGCTGCGGATCTGTCTCCATCATTTTAATACTGAGCCGGAGATTATCAGGCTTACAGAAATTATTAGAGATTTCATTTAAACAAGGAAAACCAAATCCATAGAAATACAACTTAAGAACCCGAATGAAATTATTTATAACAGGAATAGGAACTGAAATTGGAAAAACAGTCTGTTCCGCCATTTTAGTACAATATTTTAAAGCAGATTACTGGAAGCCCGTACAATCTGGAGACCTGCATAATACAGACAGTCATAAAATTGAGACATGGACAGATGATACATTATGCTATCCGGAAACTTACCGCTTTCAATTGGCTGCATCTCCACATCAATCTGCAGGAGCAGAAAATATACGGATAAAGCTTGAAGATTTCCAACTACCTGAAACTCAAAACTCTCTGATTGTAGAAGGTGCCGGCGGACTTATGGTTCCGCTTTCGGATGATATTTTTATGATTGACCTGATTGAAAAGCTGAAGCTTCCTGCAGCCCTCGTAGTGAGAAATTATTTGGGTTGCATCAATCATACTTTACTCTCCATAATGGCCCTGAAGCAAAGAAACATCACATTGGAATATCTGATTCTTAACGGATACTTTCCTGTAGATACAGAAAGAGTGATTTCAAACTTTATTACGGCTGAAACAAAAATTATCAAAATTCCAGAAATAGGAAGTACAAATAGGGAACATGTTAAAGCGACTGCAAAACAATTAAAAATAACAAAATTATGATAATGGACAGAACAACAATCAGAAACAACTGGACCAAAGAAGAAATAGAAGAAATATATCATTTACCTCTTATGGAATTGATTTATAAGGCTGCAACCGTACACCGTGAGTGGCATGACCCTTCTGAGGTACAGATCTCAACTTTATTATCCATCAAAACCGGAGGCTGTCCGGAAGACTGTTCATACTGCGGACAGGCAGCACGTTATCATACCAATATCAAAGTACAGGCTTTGTTACCAACTGAAACCGTAATTGCCCATGCTCAAAAAGCCAAAGACAGTGGTTCATCCCGTTTCTGTATGGCGGCGGCATGGCGTGAAGTGCGTAATAACCGTGATTTCGACAGGGTTATTGATATGGTAAAAGGGGTGAATGAATTGGGGCTGGAAGTATGCTGTACTCTGGGAATGCTTACCGAAGAGCAGGCTGTAAGGCTTCAGGAAGCAGGATTATATGCTTATAACCATAATCTTGATACTTCTGAACAGTATTATGAAGAAATCATTTCTACCAGAACCTTTGATAATAGAATCAATACAATTAACAATGTCCGAAAAGCGGGAATCACGGTGTGTTCAGGTGGAATTATCGGCTTAGGGGAAACACACAGAGACAGAATTTCTATGCTGTTGACATTAGCTACTATGCCTAAACATCCGGAGTCTGTTCCTATCAATGCTTTAGCTAGAGTAGAAGGAACTCCATTGGAAGATAACGAGAAAGTAGATACCTGGGAAATGGTAAGAATGATTGCCACTGCAAGAATCGTGATGCCATCTTCCATGGTAAGGTTAAGTGCAGGGCGTATAGAAATGACAGAAACGGAACAGGCATGGTGTTTTATGGCGGGTGCTAACTCTATCTTCACAGGGGAAAGAGAAACATTACTGGTAACTCCTAATCCGGGTGTTTCTGAAGATATGCAAATGCTGGAAACTCTTGGATTAAAGCCGATGATGAAAAAAGAAACCTGTTGTTAAGACAATTATAAATAATGAGTTTCTGGATTTTAATATTTAGCGGTCTTCGCGTTAATTTTAGATGATTGATACAATTTAAACGCTAAGACCGCAAGAGAGGCATAATGAAACTGCTTATTTTTTGTTCGCAAGGGCGTTTCATTCAGCAGAGACAGTAAACTTCTGCTCTAGTAAGCAAATGATCAGTCTTAGCTGAGTGAAACGCCCTTGCGATCTTAGAAATCATACTGCATGATTATAAAACCTTAGCGAGCATTGCGTTAAAAGCAGAAACACTTATTTATTATAATTTAAACGCTAAGACCGCAAGAGAAGCATAATGAAACTTCATATTTTTCGTTCGCAAAGGCATTGCATTCAGCGGAGACAGTAAACTTCTGCTCTAGTAAGCAAATGATCAGTCTTAGCTGAGTGAAACGCCCTTGCGATCTTAGAAATCATACTGCATGATTATAAAACCTTAGCGAACATTGCGTTAAAAGCAGAAACGCTTATTTATTATAATTTAAACGCTAAGGCCGCAAGAATGCATAATGAAACTTCATATTTTCCGTTCGCAAAGGCATTGCATTCAGCGGAGACAGTAAACTTTTGCTCTAGTAAGCAAATGATCAGTCTTAGCTGAGTGAAACGCCCTTGCGATCTTAGAAATCATTCAGTATGATTATAAAACCTTAGCGAACATTGCGTTAAAAACAGAAAATATTATTGCCATCAATACATTTTATATCAAATATGGATACAATTACACCAACTAATCTTCAGGAAAGAGATAAAGCCGTTAACTGGCATCCTTACACCCAGATGAAAACGGCTGACAATATCATTCCCATTGTAAAAGGGAAGGGTCTTTACCTTTTTGACAATGAAGGTAAAAAATATATGGATGTGGTTTCTTCATGGTGGGTAACCCTGCATGGACATTCTCATCCCTATATTGCCCAACGTATATTTGAACAGCTCAATACTCTGGAACAGGTTATTTTTGCTGGATTTACTCATGAGCCGGCCACTCAGCTTTCGGAAAGACTGTTAAAGCTTTTGCCTGCTAATCAGGACAAGGTTTTTTATTCTGATAATGGATCTACAGCGGTAGAAGTAGCTTTGAAAATGTGTATTCAATATGCTCACAATCAGGGAAAAGAAAAAACAAAGATTCTTGCTTTTAAAAATGCATACCATGGTGATACTTTTGGAGCGATGTCTGTAAGCGGAAAAAGCTATTGGACCAAACCTTTTGAAAGCAGGCTGTTTGAAGTCGTATTTATTGATACCCCCAATGCTGATAATCTACAAAAGTTACAATCGCAGATTAAAGATATTGCCGATGAGGTAGCTTGTTTTATTTATGAGCCATTAGTTCAGGGTGCAGCAGGAATGCTAATGTATAACGCTGAAGATCTGGATAGCCTGATGAAATTTTGCAGAGAGCAGGAAATCCTGATGATTCAGGATGAGGTTTTTACAGGATTTGGAAGAACGGGAAGACTCTTTGCTGCCAATTACCTTACAGAACAGCCGGACATCATGTGCTTTTCAAAAGGGTTAACAGGCGGAACAATGCCCATGGGAATTACAACCTGCTCTAAAGCAATTTATGAAGCATTCTGGTCTGATGACAAATATAAAACACTTTTCCACGGCCATTCTTTTACAGCTAATCCTTTAGCCTGCACTGCAGCTTTGGCAAGCATGGAATTATTACTTAAGGAAGAAACCCAAATGAATATTAAACGTATTTCTCAGCAGCACTCAGCGTTTATCAAAGTGCTGGCTGCTCATCCGCAAGTTGAAAATGCCCGTCAGATCGGAACTATTCTGGCTTTTGATTTTAAAACCGGACATGGAACTTCTTATTTCAATGAGATAGGAAAACAGCTTTACAATGAATTTTTAAAAAGGGGAATCATTATGAGGCCATTGGGAAATGTAATGTATTTGGTTCCTCCGTATTGTGCTACATCCGAAGAATTGGATTTTGTATATCGGAATATTCTGGAAGTTTTGGATGAGTTTATCGGATAAACAATTCCTTCAAACAATATTTTTAATATACCTTATAGGTTTTAGGAGCCTATAAGGTATTTATGTTCATTTAATTGATGTCTTTTAAGCTCGTTTGAGCAATCATGCATAGGAAATCAAAATAATGATTCTTTTCATTTGTAAAAACTGGTGTTTTTTTTAATATAGATTTCTTACTTCTTAATAAGTTTTTTTGTGACAATTTTTCCATTTTCAAAAATTGTTTTCACAAAATAAATTCCATTAGAAAGTTCAGAAACATTAGAATTGTTTTCTTTTACGGTTTTTAATAACCTTCCATCAACAGAATGGATCTCTATTTTACCGATTTTTTCTTTCGATTGATAAATTAAATTTTGTTTTACAGGGGTTTCAAAAACAATTTTAGGATCATTTTTTGAAGTTTCAGTTGTAGATAATGTAACTGGGGCAGCTAAAAGATATTTAACAATTTCTGTTGTGGTTCCATTTCCGTAAACAATTATACTGTTATCAAAAACCTTGAGCCTACTAACATTATGATATAATAAATTAGAATCGTTTTCTATATATTCCCCAAATATAGTATCAACAGTTCCATTTTGATTAAGTTTAGAGATATAATAACTAGGTGCATTATTAAAATCAGCAATCCCTCCGATATAATAAGAACCGTTTTTTTCGTAGATATCCCAAAATTCAATGCCAGAAACACCATTATAACTGAATGTGGTATCCTGCGTACCGTCAGCATTCAGTCTTTTTATGGTAGCAGGCTCTAATACTCCAAATCTTGCGAATATAATTCTATTCCCCGAATCCACTTTTACAACATTAACATTTACCTCATTTAATGAAGCCTCACCATTGTTACCAAAACCGGTTATAGGCTGCCCGTCAGGAGAATATTTTTTTATTGAATTTTGTCCCCAGCAAAAAATATTGGACTGGTTATCTAACATGAAGCGGGGAATCCCATATGTTGACAATTTTCCATTATTTCCAAAGCTGTTATCTGATGTGCCGTCAGAATTTAATCTGAATGTATGCGTGTACCCATCAAAAAAGCCTACGGAATCTATACCTGTTCCTGAAATAATTATTTTATTTCCTTGTTCTATGAGGTTGCTTTTTATATCGAAATTGTCTTGAGAAAAATTGGCTAATGCCTTTATTCCGCCATTGGAAAATGAAGGGTCTAACTGTCCATTGGAAAGTAACCGGACTACATCTAAATAATGGATGTTATTTATATTGTCATGTCTCCTTAATAATAAAGTCAATTGATCATTGGAATGTCTTACAAATCCAACCAGAGCGCCTGATCCGTAATTCAATGCAACCTTACCATTGGTTCCAAAAGTAGAGTCCAAAGAGCCATTATAGCTTGTCATTTTAGAAACAATTACCTGGTTAGTGTTGGAGTCAAAGGATTGGTAAAATACGGTATTGTTTGTTTCTGTTAATTCTCCTAAATAAGAGCTTCCTGTTGGGAGGCTGTAAATTCCGTTTGAAGCAAACGCAGGATCTTTGGAGATAATTTGTGCAAAAGAAATTTGCGTTACAAGAATGAACACAAGTAATAATTTTTTTTTCATTGTTTGTTTTTTTTAGAAAAATTTGAAGTTATATTATGTAACTCTCTATATAAAATGTTTTAGGTTTCTTCCCAAATGTATGATAAAATTTTGAAAAAATAAGAAAATGCAAGGTTCTGTTTTTATTCCAAAAGATGGAGAAGAAATATATATTTTTTTTGATTAAAATGACTTCATTAATAAAATGAGGCCTTCCAAACAGGAAAAGCCTCATCTTTATTTAAAATTAAAACTAATTATCATTCATTAATCTTCCACATATTTATTTCTTGCAGCCTTCAAACCAAAGAAAAGCATGATCAATACTGCAGCACTCAGAAAATAGAATGAAGTGTTCCATGAAATATCCCAATCATGCAATTTTCCAAATACCGGTGGTCCAAATGCTGCAATCAGATAGCCTACGGATTGTGCCATTCCGGAAATCTTCACTGCATTGATACTGCTTTTTGTTCTTGTAGAGAAAAACAGAATTGATAAGCTGAAAGACAACCCATTGGAAATCCCAATAATTACGGCATTCACATAGATCCATTGAGATTTCAGGAATACAAACATCATGGTGCTTGCAAACATCAGCGCACATATAAACAGGATCATGATTCTTTGATTCTTCATTTTACTGGCAATAATCGGGCAGCAGAATGTTATGGGAATCATAGTGATCTGAATAACAAAAAGAACCCATCCTGAGCTTTCACCAGGCATATTATAATCAGTGAGGAATGAAGGCACCCAGGCAACCATACAGTAATAAAATAAAGACTGCAATCCCATAAAAATACTGATATTCCAGGCCTGAGAAGATTTAAACATATTAAAATCAGAAGTTCCTAAAGCTGTTTTAGGCTGGTTAGGATTTTTTTTGTTAAATATCATTTCCAGGATCAATACCAGAAATCCCAAAGCAGCGATCACCAGCCATATCCCCAGAGAACCACGCCATCCGAAACCTGTCCATTCTCCGATTCTCACACTGAATCCCGATGCTAAAGCAGCTGTAAGATTCATAGAAACCGCAAAGATTCCTGTCATCAGCCCGATCTGTTTCGGGAAATTATTCTTTACATAGCCGGGAGTCACCACATTTCCGATACAGATTCCTAAGCCGATAAATACTGAACCGATAAATAATAACCAAAGAGAACCTGAAATTCTGAGAAACAGTCCAAAACTTAAAATAATCAATGAATACATCAACAGTTTGCTGATTCCAAGCTTATTCGAAAACCGGCTTACCAAAACTGAGCAGACCGCAAACATAAAAAGTGGAATAGAGGTGAGAAGGCTTACCTGAAAATTATCCAGCTTCAGAGCATCTCTTACATCACCAAGTACCGGAGATACTGCAACAATGGGAGACCTAAGATTACTGGAAATCAATATAACCACCAATACATTTAAAATCATTAAAACATAAGAAGCGTTCTTTCTTACTTCGTTCTTCATCATATTAAAAACTTTTGTACAAAATTAGCATAGTAATTTTGTTTAATTTTGCCAAAGTTTTAACCTAAAACGACATGAATGCTAACGACAATATCAGGATAGATGAACTTAAGCAGCCTTATTTTGTATGGTTTGAAGATAACTGGGTTCATGATAACGTTCTCCATCACCATAAAAAGGGGCAATTGGTATATGTGGAAAGTGGGTTTCAGTATATCACGATTGAAGAACGTATTTATCTTCTTCCGCAGAATCACGCAGCCTGGATACCATCCAATATTATTCATAAAACCAATTCCCATTCAGAAAAGATCAAACTGATGATTATGTTTGCAGACACGGATCAGAAGAATGCTTTCTATGATGAGATCAATGTATTTTCCGTTCCTCCTGTATTGAGGGAAATGATAAAGTATGCAGAAAAATGGTCTAAGCTGATGAAAAAGGATGCTGGTGAAACCATTTTTTTAAAAGCTCTTTTTAATGAACTTCCTCATTTTGTGGAACAGTCCCTGAAGCTTCATCTTTGCCTTCCCAAAGATAAACGCTTAGAAAAAGTCATGGAACATCTTCATCATTATTACAATACTGAGATCAAAATAGAAGAGCTGGGAGAGCTGGCATTGCTTTCTTCCCGAAGCCTGGAACGTATATTCAAAAAGGAAACCGGCCTTACCCTGAGTAAATATCAGCAAATGCTCCGCATTATTAAAAGCCTTGAACTTTTGAGTTCAGGAAATTTAACAATTTCAGAAACTGCTTATGAAGTAGGATATAAAAGTGTACAGGCTTATAGCAGAAGTTTTCAGAGTGTAATGCAATCGAAACCAACAGATTTTATGAAAAATATTAACTTAGGGTTAGAAAAAGGGATTTATTCATGAATTATAATTTTTATAAATGTTAATATAAAAGTATTTACGTCCCCAAATTCTATAGATAACTCTCTTTTTATCTATTTATCATATAAATAAAAAAATATCAATTATATATTTGATTAAAGCAAAAAGGCCTCCAGAAAGGAGACCTTAAAAAAACACAAATGATGAAAAAAAATTATTTCGATTCACAAATATAAGCAAAAATTACATTATGCAACGCATTATATGTGTATTTTTTTTAAATATTATTTATTTCAATTAAAAATAGTCATTCGTTAATATATTTTACTTTTTCTTAACATTTTGAAATTTAGCCTTATCATATAAATTACTCCACCAAACACGATCCATTCTATTATTGCACTCACAATGTAAATGCTGTGAATTCCATACAGCATAGGAATAATAAGAAGGGCAGGAATATACAAGACGAGCTGCCTTAAAATACTTATCACGGTAGCCGGACGGGCATTTTCTACAGAAGGAAACCAAACCATTGCCATAAAAATAAACGGTAAAGCCGGTAAAACACTCATATAAATTCTGAAATCAGCTAGCTGGCTTGCCTGGAAAGATACATTGGGAATCATTACAGATAAAACCTCTGCCGGATAAAACATGACAAAAAGCCAGAAAGGGATCAGAATGATAAGTCCTGTGAAGGAGAAAAGCCGGTATGCCCTGATGGTTCTTTCATATTTTTCAGCGCCAAAATTCATTCCTGATACCGGCTGTAAAGCTCTCATGAGACCCCAAAGCGGAGTATTTAATAAAATATAAAATCGGTTAACTGCTGTAAAAAAGGTGACATCTGAATCTTTACCATATTTGGCAATCACATTGAAGACCACAATATTCTGAACAACAATCATCACCATCATAATAAAGCCGGGCATTCCCAGAGAAAGAGCTTCCCTGATTATAGCCTTGTCGTACTTTAAGGTCCAAAAGTGAGTGACAAAAGATGCCTTTCCGGATGCATAATACCAGACTCCCAGTACCATATAAATTATCATAGAAACATTGGTAGCCCATGCCGCACCGCTTACTCCGCCACCAAAGGAATCAATGAACAATGGTTTTAATGCTACATCTACAATCAAACCTACGGCAATCATCCAGGCTGCAGTTTTCATACGTCCTTCTGCACGGATTAGCATATTCAGTGCCAGCCCATGAATCCAAAAAAAACTGCCCAGAATGGTAGCTCTGAAATATTCTACTCCCAGGGTCAAAATTTCACCTCTTCCGCCCATCATATATACAAGATCTCTGGCGAAAATATAGCAGGGAACTGTAATTGCAACAGAAAAAATCAGTGTAAGAAAATTAACGGTTCCCATCGCTCTGTTCAGCTTATCTTTATCCCCTGCTCCAATCCAGATACTTACTGCAGATCCTACACCGGTACCTATTAATGTTCCAAATCCCTGGGCAAACTGTGCCAGAGGATAGGCTACTCCCACGGCAGCAAGAGCTGTATTGCTTATTAAATGTCCTACAAAAATTCCGTCAAGGAAATTATTCAGTCCGTACAGTACCATTGCGACCACTGCCGGCCAGGACATCTGCCACATTACTTTCTGCATATTCCCATTTAAAATTAGCTGTCTCTGTTGTTCCATTGTATATTGTAATCTGTGTGAAGAAGGGTAGTAATAAAGGAAACCGGAGCCAAAAAAAGAAAACTATTAAGATCTTAACGATCAATTAAATCTACATTACTCATTACCTACAAAAATAATTTCCGATTTATTTCTGCCGGCTTCCTATGAACACTCACTTTAACATTAATAATATTGTAAAACAAACTTACTGGTCCTAATCCTGAATCAGGGTCCTCAAAAAGGAATAAATAGTCCGCGAAAAGGAATAACTGATTGTTCAATCATAATAGGATATGCTTACTGAAGTAAAATTGATGATCTCAATGTGACTCTGCTCATAAAATAAAATGGATAGTTTGTTTTAATTTGAATAAAAAGAAGTATGAAACCAAAACAGATTAGAGGAGTTCCCGATCAGCAATCAGGTGGATTCCATGACACAGAAACCTATGTGAAATATGATCCGTCTCTGCTTCCATTAAAATATGGGATATTAAAAAAGAGATTCTTTTCTGTCAGTCAATGGAAGAGTTATTGTGGAGAAGCCTATGCAGCCTTTAAGCTCTATACTTCCAATGGCCAGCCTGTTGACCGGGATCCACAGAAAGGAGACTTTGTCAGAATCAATATTCCCGGACCGGGAGAAACAGAAGCCAAAGGATATGACTGGGTAGAAATTACTGATATTTGTTATTATGAAGATGCTCATTCGGAAAGTATTACGATGACCTGCAGACCCTCCCGCAATCCAACAGATAAAAGCAAACATATTGCTCATTTTTACAGTTCAAAAGCAACGTCTACTTTTATGATTCAGAGGGATTCTACCTATTTAAAAGCGGCTGTATATGGAAGAAATGAATCCCCTAACTTTAATGCCAGCTTTATTGATATTGTCCGTAATCTAATGGTAGCCATAGGAGGAATGGCAGGAATTGCCAAAATTCAGTGGAGACAGCTTACTGACGGGTTATTGGATTTTGTGTAAATCTACAATACGCTTTTTGATCTAGATCATAGTTCTGCCTGTAAAGGCTCTTTAATTTCGCTGCTTATTATTAAGCTATGGCAGAACTTGAAAAAATAATCTGGATATCCATCATTTTAATGATCCTGATTTCGGTAAAAGACAAAATAAAACTTGAGCTTCCTATTGTACTGGTATTGGCAGGGCTTATATTGAGCCTTACTAAGGTCGTTCCATCTATTGATATGAGCCCGGAAATGATTTTCTATACTGTACTTCCCCCTATATTGTTTGATGCAGCCTGGAATACATCCATCCCTGATTTCAAAAGAGAATTTCCTACAATTTCACTGATGGCTGTAGGTTTGGTGTTTCTTACCACCACCATTATTGCTGTAACTGTTCACAGTATTATTCCCGGTTTCACCTGGCCGTTATCTTTTGTACTGGGAGCTGTCATCTCGCCACCCGATGCTGTTGCAGCCACAAGCATTACAAAGAACCTTCCGCTGCCTCCGAAATTAACAACCATCCTTGAAGGAGAAAGTCTTCTAAATGATGCATCAGCGCTGATTGCCTACAAATGTGCCGTTATCGCTGTTACCAGTGGAGTATTTTCTTTCTGGAATGCAGGACTCCAGTTTGTTGGGATCAGTATTGGTGGAATATTCATTGGACTTGTGATAGGTTTTATATTCTTAAAATTACACAGGTATTTTAACGGAGACAGCAGTGCAGAAACCTTTGCTGTTATCCTGCTTCCTTTTGCTGCATACAGTTTTGCAGAGCATCTGGGATGTTCCGGTGTTTTGGCAGTCGTAGTATTGGGAATGTTTCTTTCCTGGAATTCATTTTCTTTATTCAGTGCGGGCAGCAGGATACAGATGAGTCATTTCTGGGATGTTATTATTTTTATTCTGAACGGATTGGTATTTTTAATTCTGGGAATGCAACTGCCGATAATTATTTCAAATATACCTAAAGGCGAGTTGCTTATCCTTGTTTTCTATGGCTTTCTTCTTTTTACTATTCTGGTCATCGTAAGACTGGCTGTACTTGCTTTATTTCCTGCTTTTTTCCAGCAGGCTCCTAAAAAAGGAAGTTGCTTTATGACCCAATCCAAAAAGGAGTATATTATTTTATCATGGTCCGGAATGCGTGGAGTAGTATCCCTGGCGGCGGCTTTGGCTTTACCGGTTCGGAACAGTCTGGGAATTGTTATAGAACAAAGAAATACTCTGTTATTTGTTTCATTTGTGGTAATCATTTTTACATTGGTTATTCAGGGACTTACACTTCCCAGGCTTATTCGTATGATAAAACCTTCTGCTCCCGGCAAACAGGAAGAAAAAGACCTGAACATACTTCTGTTGAAACAATCAAATATTTTTTTAAAAAGTTTGAACCGCGATAACAGTATGGTTGGGGAGGCCATAAAAATTATGTCTGAAAAACTGGAAAAAGAAGAAGACCAGCTGCTCCATGCTGCCCAAACATTTTCAAATTCTGGCAATACCGAATGGAAAAAAAAATATTTCCATTTAGAACTTGAACTTGCAGATTATCAAAGAAAAGAACTGATGAAAAATTATCATAAAGGTATCTTTTCTCTTGAAACCGTCCGCAAAAAAGAATGGGAACTGGATTTCTGGACAGCAACCGTGCATCAGGAACTCAAAACGTTACAACATTATTCCGAATCAAAAGAGTAGCCTTTTTTCCTTTTTTGATCTAAATCAAAGTTTCGTGTTGACTGTTCAGTGACATTTGCACCCGAATATTTTAAACAAAATTTATGAGTATAATATTAGAAAAAGGACAGACTATTAATTTCTACCAGGCGACTGCTCCCATTATCATTTCGGTATTCGGAGTTTACCTTACGATAGGAATTGCACTGGGAGTACTTCCCGGATTTGTCCAGAACACATTAGGTTTTGACAGCATTATTGTAGGACTTGTTATTGGTCTCCAATCATTGTCAACACTTTTGACCCGCGCATATTCCGGAAAAATTACAGATACCAGAGGAGCCAAGAAAAGTAAAATGTCTGGTGTGGTATTAGCTGTTATTGCCGGGGTTGTTTATGTACTTGCAGTACTATTTCAGGCTCATCCGCTGATGGCACTTATCTTTCTGTTAGCAGCAAGAATCATTCATGGTGTTGGCGAAAGCTTTCTGGTTACCGGAGCATTAACGTGGGGAATAGGGCTGGTAGGACACTCTAATTCTGGAAAAGTGATGACCTGGAACGGTATTGCTATGTATGCAGGAATTGCAATCGGAGCTCCTGTCAGCATCTGGCTGAGCAAAGAATTCAATATGCTGCCTGCCTTTATCCTTATAGCCTTGCTTCCCCTTATAAGTTGGCTTTCTACTGCAAAACTTCCTTCTATTCCTGTAGATAAAGATCATGTGCGAACGCCTTTTTACAAGGTGATCGGTGCAATATCAGGCCAGGGCCTGAGCCTTGCTTTTTCATCAATGGCTTTTGGATGTATTGCTTCTTTTATTGCTTTATTTTTCTCACAAAAGAATTGGGGGGATGCTTCACTTGCTTTTATAATTTTTGGAATATGTTACGTTCTTACCCGAATATTATTTGCTTCATTTCCTGATAAATACGGAGGTTTTAAGATTGCTTTCATCTCTTTGATCATCGAAGT
This sequence comes from Chryseobacterium sp. MYb328, assembly GCF_037572595.1. Lineage (NCBI taxonomy): Bacteria > Pseudomonadati > Bacteroidota > Flavobacteriia > Flavobacteriales > Weeksellaceae > Chryseobacterium > Chryseobacterium sp. MYb328. The sequence continues at coordinate 133,480 of NZ_JBBGZQ010000009.1, forward strand.
GGCAGGACAACTGCTGATATGGACGTCTGCTTCCAAAACATTAGCTATTATCGGATGTGGGCTGACCGGGGTTGGATTTTCATTGGTCTTTCCGGCTTTGGGAGTTCTTGCCATTCAAAAAGTAAAACCACAAATGAGAGGAACAGCATTGGGAGCGTACGTTGCTTTTGTTGATCTTTCATTAGGATTAGCAGGACCAATTGCCGGACTGATTGCAGGCTGGTTTGATTATCAGGCAGTGTATCTTTTCGGGGGTATCAGCTGTATTGTATCTATGATTATTCTACTAGGTAATAAAAAATAAAAATGGAAAATTCTATCATCACTCAGGCAGAAAAAACGAAAAAAATACGTTCTGCATTTATCATTAAAAATAAACAGTATCTCACTCCACATCTTATCCGTGTGGTGTTTGAAATCAATGAAGACCAGATTGGTCTGTTAACCAATGTGCACTCTGGTTCTAATAATAAAATATTTATTCCTGTTGAAGAAGGAAGTATTCCTGTAATAAGAACATATACTAACAGAAAAATTGATCTTAAAAACCGGGAATTAACTATAGATTTTGTTGCCCATGGTGATAACGGGCCTGCATCTGCATGGGCATTACAAGCGAATCCTGGTGATTCTTTGGAAATAGGGATGAAAGAAAGTACAAGACCTTTAGTTCCCGATGCCGATTTTTATCTGCTGGCGGGAGATGCAACAGCATTGCCTGTCATTTGTGCTGTTGCTGAGCAGTTTCCTTCTTACGTATCAGCAAAAATACTATTAGAGGTGGCAGACAAAGAAGATGAGCTTATCCTGTGTTCTGCAGCAGATGTATCAGTTGAATGGCTTCACAATCCTCATCCGGAAGAAGGAAGCAAACTTGCAGAAGCTGTGAAATCTGTTCAGTTTCCACCCGGAGTTTTGAAAGAATATGTGTATATCGCTGCAGAATACACAACGGTGCATGAGCTTCGTAATTATTTTAAAACAACCCTACAATGGGATCCTCATGGTTTATATATATGCTCATACTGGAAAGCCGGACAGGCAGAAAATATCCGGACAGTTTAGATAAAAACAGTAAGCAAAACCTTTTTATCACTACTTTTGCTTACATGCAGGAACTTTTAGCTTCATATATTAAAAATAGAATATCAGTAACGGATGAAGAACTGAATACCATTCTTTCTTATTTCAAATGTGTTCAATTAAAAAAGAATGAGACACTCCTTACCAACGGACAGCACAGCCAACGGACATTTTTTGTCGTAAACGGTTGTCTTCGTATATTTTTTATTAATGAAGAGGGGCAGGATTCCACACGATATTTTGCATTTGAAAATCAGTTTGCAACAGCATTAACCAGTTTTATTACTTCTGAGCCCTCCGACGAATTTATTCAGGCCGTGGAGGATTCAGAAGTATATTACATTAGTCATGAAAGTTTTTACCATCTCCTGGATATTATTCCGCAATGGGAAAAATTTTACAGAATATATCTGGAAACAGCTTATGTGAGTAATACGAAGAGGCTGATGTCTTTCCTTGTTCAGGATGCGCTTGAAAAGTACCGTCAGCTGCTGAATGAAAATCCTGTTGTGGTAAGGCGACTTTCTAATAAAATGGTGGCTTCCTATCTAAATATTTCACAGGAAACTTTAAGCAGATTGAAATCAAGGCTTTAATTTTTATTTGATAAATCTAACATTATTACGAAGAGTTTTAAACCATTTTTTAAGGGAATAAAATTCTCAAAAAATTAATACTGGAGCCTGTTTAAGAAAAATTTAAACCTTATATTTGCACTCATGTTAAAATGGTTCTCCATATTATGTTCAATGATGTATGTGCTGGCTACCACCAATATGGGGGAAGTAGTGAAGGTGCCTATGTTTGTAGAGCATTTTATGGAATATCATGGAAATCTTTCAGAATTTGTCATGGAACACTATGATAATCACAAAAAAGATGCTGACTGGGATCTGGATCAAAAACTTCCGTTTATCAATCCACCTATTGTACTCACCGTACATGCCCAGCTTCCTGATTATACCTTTGAGATCAAAAAACCTAAGGAAATCAGAATTCCTCAGAAAAATAGCATTTATCAGGAAAAGGACTTTTCAAACCTTTATCTTTCCAATATTTTCCAGCCTCCGCGGCATTCTTAATTGATTAAAATTTAAAAATCAATACTTTAAGATTTACTTGAAGTATTGGATTCTTATTATCTATCAATCAACTATGTAGTTTGTTATCATTCTACTTGTATTTTGCATTAAAAAATACTTTTCAATATTTACTTTGAACTTAAATAAGTTGATAATTTTATTGTTAACGTATTAAAATACAGTAAGTTGGTAAAATTTTGCAAATCATCTAATTAATCATTTTTCATGTTAAACAAAATTATTGAGTTTTCTGTAAAGAATAAACTCATCATTGCTCTGTTCACCATAGGATTAGTCCTTTTCGGAGTATATGAAACCACCAAACTTCCCATTGATGCACAGCCTGATATCACCAATAACCAGGTACAGATTATCACTACCGCACCATCCTATGGAGCTGCAGATATTGAGCGTCTTGTAACCTTTCCTATTGAGCAGGCAACGAGTAATATCAGTGGAATCACTGAACTCCGAAGTCTTTCCAGATTCGGATTGTCATTAGTAACCGTAGTTTTCGATGATGATACCGATGTATATTGGGCACGCCAGCAGGTTCAGGAACGCTTACAGCTCGTTCAGGACAATATTCCTGAGGGGATTGGTAAACCGGAGCTGGGGCCTATTTCTACAGGATTGGGAGAGATTTTCCAATATGTGGTAAGAGCCAAAAAAGGCTATGAAAATGTATATGACGAAACAGAGCTGAGAACTATTCAGGACTGGGTTGTCAGACGACAATTGCTGGGAACCAAAGGAGTAGCGGATGTAAGCAGTTTTGGAGGAAAGCTGAAACAATATGAGATTGCCATTAATCCTAATAAACTTCAGGCTTTTAATATCAATATCAATAATGTCTTTGCTGCGTTGGAAAAAAACAACCAGAATACCGGAGGAGCTTATATTGAAAAGAAAGAAACCGTCCTTTTTATCCGGAGTGAAGGGCTTTTGGGTACCACAGAAGATATCGGAAGTATTCAGGTGGCAGAAACCAAAGATGGGATACCGGTTCATATCAAAGACGTAGCTTCTGTAAAGATCGGATATGCGACAAGGTATGGTGCCATGACTTATAATGATACCGGAGAAGTATCTGGAGCCATTGTATTGATGCTTAAAGGAGAAAATGCCAACGTTGTGATTGGCAATATTAAACAAAGACTTGAAAAAATCCAGGAATCTTTGCCCGAAGGTGTTGTAATTGAACCTTTTCTTGACCGTGCTAAAATGGTGAACAATACCATCAGTACAGTAAAAACCAATCTGATGGAGGGGGCTTTGATCGTAGTTTTCATTCTTGTTTTATTCCTTGGAAACTTCAGAGCTGGATTGTTAGTAGCTTCTGTTATTCCTTTAGCCATGCTGTTTGCCATTATTATGATGAATATCTTTGGTGTTGGAGGAAACCTGATGAGCCTCGGAGCATTAGACTTCGGTCTTATTGTGGATGGTGCAGTGATTATTGTAGAAGCCGTTCTTCATCAGCTGGCGCATAAAAAACACTTTGGTAAAGATAATATGCTGAGCAAAAAGGAAATGGATGACCAGGTTTCAGGTTCTGCTACCAAAATGGTAAATAGTGCTGTTTTCGGACAGATCATTATTCTTATTGTTTACCTTCCGATCTTTACTCTACAGGGAATTGAAGGAAAAATGTTCAAACCGATGGCACAAACTGTTGCTTTTGCGCTGATTGGGGCATTTATTCTTTCCCTTACTTACATTCCTATGATGAGTTCATTGGTATTAAGCAGAAAGAAAAAGGAAAAAGACAATATTTCAGACAGGGTAATGACTAAAGTGGAAATAGGACATCAAAAGTACCTGATGAAAGCTTTAAAGTACCGAAAAACAATTATTTTGGCTGTTGTTGTTCTTTTTGCCGGCGCTGTTTTCACCCTTTCCAGAATGGGTGGTGAATTTATTCCATCGTTGGAAGAAGGAGATTTTGCAGTTGAGATGAGAATTCTTCAGGGAAGTAATATTAATGAGACTAAAAAAGTCACTACTCAAGCTTCCGACATTCTTTTAAAACAGTTTCCTGAAGTACAGAAGATCGTTGTCAAGATCGGAAGTGCTGAGATTCCAACAGAACCAATGCCGATGGATGCAGGAGATATGATTATTGTTTTAAAACCTAAAAAAGAATGGACATCAGCTTCTTCATTTCCTGAGCTTTCTGAAAAGATGAGTAAAGCATTAAGTGTTATTCCAGGATTGACAACAAGCTTCCAGTTTCCGGTGCAAATGCGCTTTAATGAGCTGATGACCGGAGCCAGACAGGATATAGTCTGTAAAATTTATGGAGAAGATCTTGACAGTCTTACTACCTATGCTAAAAAGTTGGGAAGTATCATCAATACGGTAAAAGGAGCCCAGGATCTTTATATAGAACCTGTTGAAGGAGCCCCACAGGTAGTTATAGACTACAACCGATCCGAATTATCAAGGTACAATATTTCTGTTGCTGAAATCAACAGGGTCATCAATATGGCTTTTGCAGGCCAAACTGCTGGAGCATTATATGAAGGAGAGAAAAAGTTTGACATTGTTGTCCGCATGGATAATGAATATAAAAAAGATATTGCCAGCATTCAGAATTTACTGGTTCCTACCGCTTCAGGAGAGCAGATTCCCTTATCTCAGCTGGCAAAAGTAGAGCTTAAAAACAGTCCTAACCAGATTCAGAGAGAAGATACCAAAAGAAGAATTATTGTAGGTTTTAATGCAAGGGGTAGAGATGTTCAGAGCATTGTGGAAGAGTTGCAGCAAAAAGCAGCTAAAGGGCTGAAATTTACACCAGGCTATACCATTTCTTATGGGGGAACTTTTGAAAACTTAAACGAAGCTAAAGCAAGGTTGGGACTTGCTGTTCCTATTTCTCTGGTAATGATTTTCCTGCTGTTATTTTTTGCATTTGGTTCTGTAAAACACAGTTTATTAATCTACACTGCCATTCCGTTATCAGCAATCGGAGGGGTATACTTCCTTGCTTTAAGAGGAATGCCTTTCAGCATCAGTGCCGGAGTTGGATTCATTGCTTTATTTGGAGTGGCTGTACTTAATGGAATTGTTTTGATCTCAGAGTTTAACCGCTTAAAAAAGAACGGAATAACCAATACCAGCAGAATTGTACTGATGGGAACAAGAATCAGGCTTCGTCCGGTTCTGATGACGGCTTTTGTTGCTTCATTAGGTTTTCTTCCTATGGCGATAAGTAATGGTGCAGGAGCTGAAGTACAGAGACCTTTGGCAACCGTAGTAATAGGAGGGTTGATGCTTGCCACTTTCTTAACCTTATTTGTACTTCCTATTCTCTACGTCTTATTTGAACATATTAATAAAGATAAAATGAAATTCTCTAAAAAAATAAACTATAAAAAACTGTCTGTTTTCTTGCTGTTGATTTCTTTCGGAAGCATTCAGGCACAGGAAAATATCACTTTTGAACAGGCTTTGGAAAAGGCTTACCAACAAAACGGAATGCTTAAAAGTTCAAAATTAATTGCTGATTATCAGGAAAAGCTAAAAGCCAGCTATCTTGATCTTCCCCAACTGGAAGTTACGGGAGCATTCGGACAGATTCAGGGTGAAGAAACTGATAATTCATTCGCAATTTCCCAAAGATTCAATTTTCCAACGGTGTATTCAAAAAGAAAACAGATGCTGGATGCAGAATGGACGGCAAGTGTTATCAGCCAAAACCTTACAAAAACACAGCTTACCAAAGAAGTTACGGATGTTTTCTATAGAATATTGGTCCTTCAGGAAAAGAAAAAAGTATTGGAATACATTAGCCAACTGTACAGCAACTTTGCTGATAAAGCCGGTTTAAGATTAAAAAAAGGAGAAGCAAACATTTTAGAGGAAGCTACTGCAGAAATTCAAAAGGAACAGATGAAAGTACAGCTGAATTCTCTTGAAAATGATCTGAGTATTGCAAAACTACAGCTTCAGTTACTTCTTCAGTCTGATACTCCTTACCAACCTATTGCAGAGAGACCAACAATGAACGTAGGACTTCAGATTTCAGAGGAAATGGTAAAACAGCATCCTGAGCTTCAGTATCTGCAACAACAGATTAAAGTAGGAGAGGCTGAAGTACAGCTTGAAAAAAGCAGATTGCTTCCTGACCTTCTTATCGGCTATACCAATCAGAGCATGAAAAACATCAATAATAACCGTTTTAATTCAGTTCAGGTGGGAGTAGGAATTCCATTGTTTACTAAAGGGCAAAGAGCATTAGCCAAAGCTGCTGAAGCCAAAATTGCCATCTCTGAAAATCAATATCAAAGAAAAGAAATTGAACTTAAAAATAGATTGGGACAACAGTTGAACAACTATATGAATCAGCAGAGAATCATTGAAAATTATGAGCAGAAACAGCTCCCCAAATCTGAAACGATCTTAAAAACCGCTCAAAAGCAGATGGATGCAGGAGAAATTGATTACCTGAACTGGGTAATCCTGGTGAATCAGGCTGTAAAGACCAAGGCAGATTACATTGATAGCCTGGAAAGACTGAATCAGATCGGAGCAGAACTCAATTTCTTAATTTCAAAATAACAGCATCATGCAATTCAAAATAATATCAATATACAGTCTGGCCCTAGTATTTGCCTTGTCATCATGTTCAGGCAAGAAAGAAGAGGAAAAAACAGTTTATGAAAACACAAAATTTGCAAAAGGGACTGAAAATACCGTTCATCTTACCTCACAGCAAATTCAGTCAGTAGGAATTACAACTACAACCATTCAGAACAGAAATATGGAGAAACTGGTTCGCCTGAATGGAAAAGCAGAGATTGCGCCTTCTCATATCAGTTCTGTTTCAAGCATTATGGGCGGACATATCAAATCAATCAACATAATTAATGGAAGCCACTTCACTAAAGGTCAGGTACTGGCAGTGGTGGAAGATCCGCAATTCATACAGCTTCAGCAGGATTATCTTGTAACCAAAGCGCAGCTTGAGGCGGCAAGACTGAACTTGAACCGTCAGAAGGACCTTAATACAAGCAAAGCAAGCAGCGATAAAACCATGGAAACTGCACAGGCAGATTATTCAACTTTAAATGCTACCCTGAGAGGTCTTGAAGAAAAGCTGCGAATCATCGGAATCAATGCTAAAGGGCTAAACACCGGAAATATAAGAAGCAGAATTAATGTTTATGCACCATTCAGTGGTTTTGTGAGCAAAATACTGGTGAATAACGGTCAATATATCAATCCTGCAGATACTTTATTTGAACTGATTAATCCGGCCGGATTACTTTTAGAATTAAAAATTTTTGAAAATGATGTTAATGATATAAAAACAGGGCAGGAAATCCTGGTATATAACAATCAAAAACCTGATGTGAAGTCCAATGCCAGAATTGTAAGTGTAGTTCCAAGTATTGAAAACGGAGGTTCTGCAACGGCAGTAGCCAAATTATCATCTGCCCATTCAGAATTTGTAAAAGGGATGTACATCAATGCTGAAGTGAATATCAGCAACCGATACACTCAGGGACTTCCGAATGATGCTGTAGTTTCTTTTGAAAGCAAAAACTATGTTTTTGAAGACCTTGGAAAATCAAATTATAAGATGATTCCCGTGGTCATTGGTATTTCAGATGATCAGTTTACAGAAATTGTAAAAGCAGATTTTTTAAAAGATAAAAAGATTGTACAGAAAGGAGCTTACAGCCTTCTGATGATGTTGAAGAATAAGGCAGAATAATCGCTTTATATACATGTAAAAAAAGGTTTTGTTTACCAATGGTAAATGAAACCTTTTCTTTTGTAGAATGCCAGTAAATAATGACAAATAAAAAATGCTGTTCCTAGAAGTTGAGAACAGCATTTTTGTTTGATTTCAATAGAGATTGTTTATTTTACAGCTTTGTCCACTATTTTACAGTCAGCAGTGCTTAATTTTTGTCCGTCTTTGTAGCTGATCTTTTTTTCATCGGCATACTTAGATTGTCCGTCTTCTTCTTTATGATCTCCAATTCCTTCTGTTAAAGCATTGTCTTTCTGTAAGAAGTAAATATCTCTTTTACTCTTTTTACCTTCAGAAGAAAATTCGTAGGTAAGTTTCAGAGTATCTCCAGATTTAAATCCTGTTACGTCTCCTTTTGAACTGTCTTTTTCACTGTTTTTATACGATAGTTTTCCGGTAATCGTTCCCAGGTTGTCGTCAATAGAAGCAAAAACACTGTCTTTTCCAGTTACTCCTACATAGCAGAACGATTTTGGCCCTAGTGTATCTATCACAGGTTCTTCTACTGCAATAGTATCAGTATTCACTTTAGGAGCAGGAGCTTCAGTTTTTTTATTACAATTGATCATTACTGCTGAAACAGCAACTATTAAAATTAATTTCTTCATATCCTTAGTTATTTAAAATCAAATTTTGAAGCGCTAAATTAGTGATACTATTTATATATTAATGAATATTTTTCTAAAGTTTAAAAATATCATTCATTTGGGCACGGAAAATGATTTATATTATTCTATTTTTAAATTTATTATTATGAAAAAGACTGTCAGAATGCTGGGATTAGGATTATTATTTTTAGGGTTGCATTCTTTGATGGGGCAAACACCTCAAAACTATATTTATACTTCATCGGGAGACCTGAAGAATATTGAAAAGATGATTGTACGAAAAGATATTGGAGGAGTGCAGATTGTCTATAACTGGAGAGCTTTAGAGACTTCAAAAGATGTTTATAATTTTTCAGGCATTGAAAAAGATTTAGAGTATTTGACTTCTTTAGATAAAAAACTGTTTATCCAGCTCCAGGACAGATTTTTTGAGCCTCAGGCAAGATATGTTCCTGATTATATTTTGAAGGAAAAGGAGTATACCGGTGGACTGGTGGCTCAATATGATAATCCGGGAGAGAATAAACCTGTTGGAAGTGGTTGGGTAACCCAGCAATGGAATCCTGCCGTTAGAGAACGATATCAAAAGCTGATAGGAGAGCTGGGGAAAAGGTTTGATGGGAAAATTCAGGGAATTAATCTTCCTGAAACCTCAATAGATATTGAAATGAAAAAAGATAAAACCGGCTTTAGCTGTGATAAATATTTTCAGGCAGAGTTGGATAATTTAAAATTTGCAAGGCAAGCATTCAAAGAATCTTATGTATTACAATATGTCAATTTTTTTCCGTGCGAATGGGAAAATGACCATCAGTATATGTCCAGATTATTTGATTTTGCCGATAAAAATAAGATAGGGTTAGGCGGGCCGGACATTGTTCCTGATAAAAAGGCTCAGATGAAGAACTCTTATCCGTTTTTTAATCAATATAAAGGAAAATTGCCACTGGTCGCTATGGCAGTCCAGGAGCCCACTTTAACTTATATAAATCCAAAAACAAAAAAGCCCTTTACAAAAGAAGAATTTGTGAATTATGCACAGAATTTTCTTGGGGTTAATATTATATTCTGGAGCGTGGAATCTCCCTGGCTGCTAAATTAATGAACATTTTTTTAAACCATTAAGTAATATCTTAATGGTTTAAAATTATTGTTTAACCACAAAAGTCATAAAAGTTTTTGAACGCTTTAGTTTTTTAAGTTATCAAGCTTTGCATATTAGAAGTTTACATAAGTTTTGAAAATCTTTGATTTTCTTGTTACGTACACTTTGTCATTCGGTAGGAATCCAATCTTTATTATTTAACCACAAAAGTCATAAAAGTTTTTGAACACTTTAGTTTTTTAAGTTGTCAAGCTTTGCGTATTAGAAGTTCACATAAATTTTAAAAATCGTTGATTTTTCATTTTCACTCTAATACTCTAATACTCTAATACTCTAATACTCTAATACACTAATACACTCAAACTCTCAAACTCCCCCTAAACCCTCTCGCCGCATAATAAGAATCTGCACCGTTATGATAATAGAAAACGGTATTGTAACGTCTGTCGCAGAAAACAGCGCCTCCAAGTTCTCTAATTGAAGCAGGTGTCTGTATCCAGCTGGATGTTTTCTGATCAAACTTTCCTAATTCCTGAAGGTGGCGGTATTGTTCTTCGGTTAAAATATCAATACCCATTTCTGAAGCTTTATCAATGGCGTTGCTTTCAGGTTTGTTGGCTTTTCTTGATTCCCATGCTGGGTAATCGTAGCAAAGGCTTCTGCGTTTTGGGCTTTCCGGAGCACAGTCGAAGAAGATATATTCGTCTGTTTTTTGGTTATAATCCACAACATCAGGTTCGCCTTCTGTTTCTTCCATTTCATTTAATGACCAGAGCTTTTCAGGGCTGGATTTCAGTTTGGATTGGATGTTTTCCCATTTCAAACCTTTGTGGCGATTCATATTTTTTTCAAAACGGGTTTTCAGTACTTTTAGAAGAGTTTCGCTTTGTTCGGGAGTTAATGATTTCTTTTTCATGTTAAATTTTGTTTTACTGTTTGTTCTTTTTGAATGAGTTGGTTTCTGTTGTTGGAACTCGCAAAGGCGCAAGAGGTTTTGGAGGCTGAGAATATTTTTAAGGCGCAAAGATTTTATCACGATAAAATTAATTTAAAAAAACTTTACTATTAAAAATTAAGTGATTATATAAAATTTTACACTCATTCTGATATCTTATTTAGTATGATTCTGTCATTCCTTTTTCATGTTAAATTTTGTTTTTACTTCTTTTGAATGAGTTGGTTTCTGTTGTTGGAACTCGCAAAGGCGCAATAGGCTTTTGAGGCTGAGAATATTTTTAAGGCGCAAGGATTTTATCTCCGATAAAATTGAATGCTACATACTTTCATCTCATATTTGGTGAAAATCTTAGATTTTCTTGCGCCTTAAAAACAGCATTAGGTTTTAATCCTTAGTGTCTTTGCGATATTCCAACAAAATCAATGTTATCTGCATAAAATTTTTAATTGTGTGTTAGTTGTTGTTGAGAGAGATTTTTCGGTTTGCAGGTCTGAAATACCATGAAATCATAACCAGAACAAACAGTAAGACAGCAGGGAAGGTTCTTCCAGCGGTATCTCCCACAATAAGATGCGAAATAACTGCTCCGGACATGACGAAGAAAAATCCTGCGTAAGCCCATTCTTTGAGTAATAAACGTTTCGGGATGAGTATGGCAATGACGCCGAGAAGTTTCCAGACTCCGATGATGGTCATGAGGTAAGCTGGATAGCCAAGGTTGGTGAAATTGGCTAGCTCATCCTTATTTTTCATAAGCTGAACAATGGCAGTAGAAACCATGCCTAATGCCATCCAGAGTGTAAAGATCCAATAGATGATCTTTGTTCTTTTTTCTGATCGGTTTGATGTTTCCATATTGATTATGTTTTGTGATTAGTCGGTAAGGCCTTTTCCTTCGAGGATTTGAGGGATGCATTTTTCTATTCTTGCTTCCCTTGTTTTGGATTGTTTGGCAGAGGAAAAGTGGAGTAGATAAGCTCTTTGTCGGCCTGGGGTTAGGGCTTCAAAAGCATCTTTTAATATAGCATCCTGATCCAGTCTGTTTTGAAACTCTTCAACCATTTCGAAGTCTTTGGTTTTCTTCATTTCAACCTTTACTCCGGACTCTTCAATTTCAACCGCTTCAAACATATATGCCCGAAGTTCTTTTTCAAGATCATTGATCTGTTGTATCTCAGTAAAACGGATTTGTCTTGCAGCCTGTACATTTTCAGATTGCTGAATTAAAATCTGGTCGGGATCTTTCATCAAAGCGCCTTTGAAAAAGAGTAGGGCACAATATTCTTTAAATCCGTGAATTAAGAAAATATTTTTCCCTTCATAGGTATAACACGGACAGCCCCATTTTAAATCTTCTACCAATTCGGTACTTAGAGCAATGGTTCTTAATGCTTCAAATTCTTCTTTCCACTGTGTGGCGTTTTCGAAGAAAAAATTAACTTTTGGATTCATGTTTTTGGGTTTGAGGGTTTTAGGGTTTGAGAGTATTAGAGTAGGAGTGTGATAACGTTCAAAGTTTGATGCTTAAAGTTCAAAGTTGTTTTCCTTTCACTAATAATTGACGATTCACTTGCGAAGCAAAATTCACTATTGGCATCCACAAGTTAAACTCAGACATCATCGTCTCTCATCTCTTCGTCTATTATCTATTGGTCTCTAAACATCTCCTGCAAACGATCATGCGCCCTATTAATTCCCTGAGCAAACGGCATTTTCAGATGCTGATCTCTGAAGTCTATGGATTTGTATATCGTCTGGATGGTGATTTTACTTGTTTTATCTGTTAGTTTTTCAAATTCTAAGAACTCGATCTGAACCGGAAAAGGAGTATTTTCCATCTGGAATGTTCTTATAATTTTCTCATTTTCAACAATGTCGTGAATCGTTCCGTTAGCACTAAACATTACTTCTCCCTGAGGATTTGAAGTTTCAAAACGGTAACTTCCGTGGGGTTGGTTTTCAAATTTGGTCACTTTGGTTCCCATCCATTGTTCGAAAAGTTCAGCTTCAGTATACGCCTTGAAAAGCAATTCTAAAGGAAGATCAAATTCTCTGATAATGAAGATTTCCTGCTTTCCATCTTCTGCCTGGATTTTTGTTTTTAGTTCCATATTTTAAGGTTGGTGTTTTGGGGTTTGAGAGTATTAGAGTATTAGAGTATTAGGGTTTTAGAGTGGGAGCGTTTAAGGTTGGCATCCTTTCCCTGATGATTAACGATTCACTTGCGAAGCAAAATTAACTATATACAATCTACAAGTTAAACTTTGCCCTCATCGTCTCTCATCTCTTCGTCTATTATCTATCTGTCTTACTTATTATTACTCATTTTTCAAATTCTGGTACGCCTTCATCACACTTTCCAGCTTATTGAATTTCTCATCCCACATGTTGCGGAATGGCTCTATAAAATCGGCTATTTCTTTCATTTTATTGGGATTAAGGTGGTACGTAATTTCACGGCCGTTCTGTTCAGATCTCAGAAGTTCGCATTCTGTGAGGATCTGAAGATGCTTGGAAACGGTAGGTCTTGCGGTATCGAAATTGGAAGCAATGGCTCCTGCAGTCATAGATTGAGCAGCCACCAGCATCAATATAGATCTTCTGGTAGGGTCTGCGATGGCCTGGAATACATCTCTTCTTAAATTCATTGTGTAGTTATTTGACTATAAATATATGTGTAGTTATTTAGCTACGCAAGTTTTTTTTGGGAAAAGTCTTGATTATTTACCTATTATAGAGTCAGAAAGGGAGATTTATTGACTCATTATCAATGTCTAACAATTCTGTTATTTGGCCATTTGATTTAATAATTAAAGAGATTGTTCTTTGATTATTTATGTCAAAAGTGAAATTATATATGTTGAATGGTTTCGAGGTAAAGCTTTCTGAGTTTCGCTGACTAAACCACGTAGAAAAATCAGCTAAAAAAATTGTATGATTATCAATTAGTGTAATACTCTCTATGGGATGTTTTTTAGAAATATGCGTGATGGCTAATATTTTTGCACCATTTTCATCAACATAAACTCTATCAGAATTTTTGAATATATTGGTAATTCTTTTACCTATTTTAGTCCAGCCTTCAATTCCTTTTTCAAGCTTTTCCCCAAGGGTGATTACACTTGTTATGGAGCTAAGTATAGCAAGAACTAGAACCCAGTCAGCTCCTTTACCCAAATTTAGATCTGAAATCTGAACTTTATTATCAATCTGTTTGAGCTCATACAATATATCATCAAGTTCCTTGGAATCTATTTGAGATAATTTGTAATTAAGTAAATTTTCTGAAAGTCCTTTGGGTAGTATTATTAGTTTCATTCAAGATTAATTTAAAAGTTAATATTCAACTTCATGAAGGTTGAATTTTTTAGTAAATTCATAATCAAGCTCACTTATTACTTTATACAATGCTGGCACTAATTTTTGAACATAATCAAAGTTAAAGTTTAAGTAGTGGCTTTCTATAAAATTTTCATTTGGAAATTGGCGAATGAAATCTTTTGAAATTTTACTTCGGTTATGGACAGCTAAATTTCTTTGTTTAATAAGAAGATTTATTTGTTCAGATTTCTCTTTAAATATTTCTACTCCAACTCTTTCTTTAAAAAATTTTTGAATTCCATCGATACTTTGATAAAATAATGCTTCAATCTTCTTATTAGCAATTGCATTAATTAAACTTTGATAATCTTTAAAGGATAAAATAAAATCAAGTTGTTCAGTTTCTTTGGATTTGAGTACTCGAGGGTCACTTATTACTATCTCTGATAAAATCTCTTTGAAATAATTTTCAAAATTATCAATTGTTTTAATGTACATCATTGTTGATAATGTTGTCTCATAGTAATTTATTTCTAAGAATTCTTTCTCTTGTTGAGGGTTAAGTTCATAAGGAAGTTCTAATTTACCATTGAATGATTTTAATTTATCGATAGATTTTAATAAATCTTCATTAATCAAATTATTACTTACCTTTAGATAAAGTAGAATTCTTTCTATGCTCTCAAACTCTATCGCAGCATTTATAAACGATTGTGAAGCTTTATTTTTCTTTAGTATTTTCATGAGAAAATAATTTATAAATAAATAGAAAATATTTTTCTAATTGTCTTTTCTTAGTTTTAATGGAAGGAATTTATCAATTTCTGAATCACTGAAAGTTAATTCCTCATTTATCTGAAGAGCTTGTTGTGCTTGGGTATAAGCTTTGCTAAAAGTCCTAGGCGAACCTTTATAAGTCTTAGAAAGATCATCTAATAATTCGTTTCTCTTTTCAATTATAGACTCAGGTGTGAGTAATCCTGCTTTTAAATCGGTCAAAAGAGAGAGATATTTTTCTCTAATGTCAAATAATTCAAGGGCAGCTGTTGAATGTTTTTGAATAGTTTCACCTAAATTATATTCTTTGAGAAAACTTGTAAAACCGAATTGGATCGCAGACAAAATTGTACTAATAATTAATGCCCATTCTTCTCCTTTAAATACTCTAACTAAAAGCCCTGTTGTAATAAGAGCCGCTAAAATTATTTGTATATTTTTAATACAATTGTTTCTCCGAGTAAGTATATCAGCACATTTTTCCTGTGTTTTGTGAGAATAGACTATTTTTCCATAATTTTCTCTTAATTGGGCCTCTAGTACTTCTTTAGTTAGGGAATCTGTTTCCATATATTTCTTTCCATTTTTGTTTTGCAGACCATTCCATATTATCATTTTGATATTTGATAGCCTCTTTCGCTTTATTATAAGCAATTGTAGATTTATATCGAAAATTTTCAGGATTATTTATTGTTTGATAGCTTCCTATTGCAGACCAAGTTAATTGATTTTGTGGTTGATTTTTGAGGTATTCAAAAAAATCACGACACATCAAGTCGTAGTATAGATAAGATTTATTGCGATGTTCCCAATTAGTTAAAAATCTATAAGCCAATGTATCTATTAATAATCCTTTAATAGGAACATTACAATAGTGCTTCCATGCTCTTGTCATCCTGCATAGAGGGCGTAGATTGTAATTGGTCGTGATATCACCAATACCTATTGTGTTAATTTCTGGTATAGGATTGGTTGTTTTCCAACTGCCCCCACCATTTGAGTCAGCAAAAGTATATGAACCATCGTCATTTTTAAAAACAGGAAGCACTTCTATTTCCATGCCATCTGTAAACTTTATCGAAACAATCTGACCATCTCCTTTTAGAGTTGTATTAGGGTAGGTTTTTGCAAGCGCATTTTTAACTGCTTGTAAAAATGCAGATTGACCATTACCAATGTAGCTATTATAACTTTGATATAGTGTCCAGGGCATCTCAAATAGCATATCTATATCACTAACCCATCCAGTAGCAGTATTCCGGCCAAAAGAACCAATATATCTACCCCCAGTAATATTATCATCCAAATTCCAAAAATCTTTGTTCAATCTTTTACAGATACTCAAGTATCTTATTGAAATTGTTGAGCGTAATGGAGTTCCAATTAATAAATTAGTAGAAAAATTTTCAAAATATACAGCTTCACTCATCTTATATCATTATCTTTTTCTATTAATTTCTCCAACTTCTCAATCATCTCTCTCTGCTGCTCAAGCATACGCTCATAAAGTTCTACCATTTTATCAAGAGGGTTGAAATTAAATGTAGGCTGAACATTCACACCATTTGAGTGGTCATGTGTATTGAAAGTATTAGAAATAATATTCACTGCCTGTTCCTCATCAAAATTCTCAATCGCTTCCGCCGGAACTTTCAAAATCTTCGCTACCTGCGCTAGAATATCAGATTCTACGGTTTCTTTTTGCTCTAAAAGAGAGACTTTCTTCTGGTTCCAGTCGTCACCCAATTCAAAAGCTAAGGCTTCCTGCTTGATGCCCAGCATTTCACGGAAACGTTTTATATTTCTACCTTGATGTATTTTCTTATTTTGCATATCTGTGTAAGTCATAATAACAAATATAAAGCTTTAAAAGGTAAAAATAAAGCCCCTTTTTAAAATAAATTATCTTCTAAAATATCCATTCTACGGCATAAAATATTCATTTTTAACTGGTATAGCTGTCATGATATTTCTTGCTTTGTTGAAAAACAACGATATGAGAAAAGTAATTATTCGGGGCAAATATAAGATTGTCTCCATTCGTAACCTTACGGTTTCCCATAAATCATTTGAAAGAGCCTATAGAAGGCTGGTTTTCTTCCCGGAAATCCGGTTGGCAGGGAAGTGGTTGCTGGAGTGTGGTTTTGAACCGGGAGATCATGTGGTGGTGACGGTTCGGAGAAATCAGATTACTTTAGAAAAAGAGATGAACTATGAAGAGGTGTAAACAAAACATTTTATCTACTAAAAATATTATTTGCCACTAATGCACGAATAGGATATTTCGTTATGGTAAATAAAGACCCCTTTTTATAAACTTTATAAGATATCATTGTATAGGCTTTAAAATGAACGAAATCTTTTTTATTAGTGCATTCGTGGCAAAAAAAATCTGCGAAATCTGTGTGATCTATGGGAGAGTTTTTTAGACGCAAAGTTTTATGGAGGTAGCTGTTATATTTTTAGGGAGCTAAGGGTGGGCAAGTGAACTTGCCTGATGAAGGTGTGGATAGTGATTCGAAGGCTTTTGAGATCTCTCGCAGATTTCGGAGATTATGCAGATGATTGGGGATTAGAATCTGCGATATCTGCTTGATCTGCGTGAGCTTTTTTAACGCAAAGTTTTATGCTGGTGGCTGGATATTTTTAGGGAGCTAAGGGTGAGCAAGTGAACTTGCCTGATGAAGGTGGATGGATATAGTTTCGGCGGCCGGAGGCCTCCGAAACCCTTTATTTAAAGCTAAATATTTGATGAACTTGCTTTACAAATATCCTCAGATATTTTCCTTAATTATCTTAACAACTTAATATATTCTTAATGGTTCAAAAAGTAAGACTATTATTTTTCTGTTTCAGAAATAAGCCTATTTTATTTTCTTCATCGGGAATGCCTGTCTGGCCATTTTCCCATTCATAAGACCTGAGATCTCAGCAAATAAAGAATCTTTCCGGATTTTTTTATAGGTAATTGTTTGCGGGAAGTCGTTCTGCCGGTTTTCAAATATTAATGAAGTAGGATTTGAGCCAGGCGTTGAAATAAAATCGACAGGCTGTTCATCATGCTGACCTTTTACAGAGACAATATAATGCAGTTTTTTGTCTTTTTCTACCAATTGTACAAACTCAAACATAATGGTGTCATTATTCTTCAGATAATAACTTTTTCCCTGAAGTTCGGTATTGCTTTTCTGAGTCCAGGTTTCATAAAGGCTTCCTTTGGGCGTTTTGCTTTCCCAGGTACCGAGCAGCCATTCCAGCTTTTTGATCTCGCCTTGTTTTTGAGTCCAGCTGCCTATAAGCAGGCTGCCGATTAGGATGATGATTAATTTTATTTTCATTGCCTTATTATTTTATTCCAGCAAAGTTCTGGATAAGCAAAGTCTCAAAATTGTAAAAATGCGACATCAGGAATCTTTTCCATAAAAAAGAGAGGTCATTTGCAGATTATCACCATAAAATTCTTTGGGAGTAAGTCCTGTAAATTCTTTAAAGTCTTTGATAAAATGGGCCTGGTCATAATATTCTGCATCGTAAGCTAGAGTCGTAAGATTCACATATTCTTTATGGAGAAGATGCTTCAGTATTGATTGCAGCCTTATGGTTTTGGAAAGCTGTTTAGGACTCATACCAATCGCTGAAGAGAACCTGCGTTCCAATTGTCTGCGGTTGATATTGGTTTGCTGGGAAAGTTCATTGACGGATATTTGTCCGTTAACCTGCAAAAGAATATCGATGGTAGATTGTACAATTCTATCAATAGTTTCGGTATTCAGCCTTTCACGCAGAAAGGATTCTACAAGGTCTATTTTTTCCTGTATGGTGTTGGATTGGTAGACTTTTTCTCCCAATTCAGTTCCGGCTGTTCCAAACAGATGATCTAATGGAACGGCTTTATCATCCATTTGTTTAATAGGAATTGTTGCAAAAGGAAGAAAGCCATCATGGTGGAAACGAACCGAAAATATTCCGGTAATGCCTGTAGATTCAATTCTTAAAGGTTCAGTAAGCTGTCCGAAAACACAATATCTTGGCTGTACAACGGCTTCTCCATCAATATACTGTTTGTATAGATCTCCATAATGGAAAATCATTTCCATGCAGCCATCAGGAATAATGGTTTGGGTTTGGGGAATGTCTTCTTTGGGACTGTCCAGCGTCCAATAACATTTGATAATTGAAGCCAGTTCCGGATGGGGCTGGAATGTTTGATAATCCATTGTACTTAATAATTCTGTTCTGCTAAAATTATTAAAAATAAAACGACTTTCAATAAACCATTGAAATGCAGTGAGAAAAGCACTAGTCATGAAATAACCTTATCTTTGAAAACTCAATGTTTTCTGAGCGTTAATCAATACTATTATCGATGAAATTTTTACTGGACTTTTTATTCCGTGTTTTACAGCTTTTTACAGAACCTTATTTTTTAGTATTTCTTGCGGTAATTATCATCGCTCTGCTGAAAAGGAAGAATAAATGTAAAAATCTGAGAATAGGAATTTTTGTATCGGTGGTGGCATTAATCATCTTTATAGGAAACGGGTTTCTGGGTAAATTAACTTCCGCATATTTACAGAAAAATTACCTCCATACTCCTGAAATGAAGGCAGCAACTGTTCAGAATCCCATCATTGTAGTGCTGGGCGGCGGAGTTGTAGATATTGACCATACAGAGAAACTGCATACCATGTCTTATTCCAGAATGGTGACCGCCTATCAGTTGTATCATGAATACCAGAAAAAGAATCAACCCTGTACAATATTAATTTCCGGAAAGGGAAGAGGGCATATAAGTGAAGCAGAGTTATTTCGGGAAGATTTTAAAAAGATGGGAGTACCGAATTCTGATATTATTAAGGAAGATAAGAGCATGAATACCTATCAGAATGCAAAATTTTCCAGCGAGATATTGAAAAAGATGGGCAATACCAGCCTATATCTGGTGACTTCAGGTTTTCATATGAAAAGATCTGTTGCTCTTTTTAAGACTTTTGGATTAAAACCCATTCCACAAGCATCAGATTTTATAGATACTGAGATCACTGTATTTCCTAACAGTTATAATGCAGCATTTACCTTTGTTATGCTGAAAGAGGTTGTGGGAATCTGGCAGGTGCAGTTATATAACAGCTTGGGGGTGAATAAATAATAAATGGTTATTTTTAAATTTAATTATTTTATTTACAGAATGTTATACTACATACGAATACTTTAATCCATAAAAAATGATAAATTATTTTTTTACTGATAAATTATATCGTAATATTGCAATATATAAAATGCTATGGGAGCCACTAAGACAGACCATTTTACAGATGAACAAAATAAAATAGCTACTATTGCTAAGGCATTAGGGCATCCTGCAAGAGTTGCTATTATAGAATATTTGCTAAAAGTAGACACTTGTATCTGTGGAGATATTGTTAATGAATTACCATTGGCTCAGGCAACAGTATCTCAGCATTTGAAAGAATTAAAGAATGCAGGTTTAATCAAAGGGAATATTGAAGGTACGGCAATTTGCTATTGTATTGATGAAAACACTTTTGGAATACTCAAAGACTACTTTTCAAAAATTATTCTCACTGTTAACAATCAGAAATGCTGTTAATGCATTTTTTTAAACATATGTATCGTAATATTGCGTTTAACCGATAAATAAAAATTGATGAAATTATCTGAAATCAAAGAAATTTTACCAAGATTAGAGAATGTAGAATTTCAATTAGAAAATGGAACATTTGTTCCTGAACATTTTCATGTAACAGAAGTAGGAACCGTAACAAAACATTTTATTGATTGTGGCGGAACAATAAGAATTGAAAAGGTAGTAAACTTCCAATTGTGGAATGCTAATGATTTTGAACATCGCTTAAAACCTACAAAACTTCTAAATATTATCAATTTGTCAGAAGAAAAACTGGGAATTGATAATGATGAAATTGAGGTTGAGTATCAGAATACAACAATTGGCAAGTTCGATTTAGAGTTTAATGGGAAAAACTTTGTTCTTAAAAACAAAACAACAGCTTGTTTAGCTCAGGATGCTTGCGGAATTCCCGTGAAAAAAGAAAAAGTAAACTTATCTGAACTTTCTTCTGCTCAAACATCTTGCTGTACACCAAATTCTGGATGTTGCTAACTTGAATAAATTAAAATTTAATAAACGATGTATCCAGAACTATTAAAAACAATAGAGTTACTAAAAAATCAGGAAATAGGGAAAGATAGAAAAGCTACTTTAGCACCATTGGTTGATTTTGTTCAGAAAAGATTAGAAGAACAAAAAGAAATAACCATTAACTTTATTTGTACTCATAATTCAAGAAGAAGTCATTTGTCACAAATTTGGGCACAGGTTGCAAGTGTTTATCATGACGTTCCGAATGTCACCTGTTATTCAGGAGGAACAGAAGAAACGGCAATGTTTCCCAAAATCGCAGAAACTTTGAAGGAACAGGGGCTTTTAATTATGAAAATTTCTGATACTGAAAATCCTGTTTATGCTATTAAATTTGACGAAGATAGACATCCAGTCATAGGCTTTTCTAAAAGATATGATAGTCCTTTTAATCCTGCTTATGGCTTTGCAGCAATCATGACTTGTTCTCAGGCAGATGGTGGCTGTCCTTTTATTGCTGGAGCTGAGAAACGTATTCCTATTACTTTTGACGATCCAAAAATTTCCGATGATACGCCTGAACAAGCAGAGGTATATAGCAAGAGAAGTTTACAGATTGCTGCTGAAATGTTTTATGTTTTTTCACAGATAAAAAAATAAGAATTGACTAAACAATTGTAATGCAACCAAAATTAAAATTTCTTGATAGATTCCTTACTCTTTGGATATTTTTGGCGATGTTTTCAGGAATAGGGTTAGGGTATTTCTTCCCTAATATTTCTGAAGTTATAAACTCTCTATCCGTGGGTACTACAAATATTCCATTGGCAATTGGCTTAATAGTCATGATGTACCCACCATTAGCAAAGGTTGATTATTCACTACTACCAAAAGTACTTACAGACAAAAAAGTTATGGGAATTTCTTTGTTACTGAATTGGATTATTGGCCCGGTTTTAATGTTCATGTTAGCAATCCTTTTCCTGAGAGATGAACCTGGCTATATGATTGGCTTAATACTTATAGGTTTAGCAAGATGCATTGCAATGGTACTAGTATGGAATGACCTGGCAAAAGGTAACCGTGAGTACGGAGCATTATTAGTAGCTCTAAACAGTATATTTCAGGTTTTGAGTTACAGTTTTATGGTTTGGCTCTTTATCAATTTCTTACCTGAGAAATTAGGCT
Source organism: Chryseobacterium sp. MYb328 (assembly GCF_037572595.1). Classification (NCBI taxonomy): domain Bacteria; kingdom Pseudomonadati; phylum Bacteroidota; class Flavobacteriia; order Flavobacteriales; family Weeksellaceae; genus Chryseobacterium; species Chryseobacterium sp. MYb328. Next base: position 155,487 of record NZ_JBBGZQ010000009.1, read on the forward strand.
TGGCTAATTTTAATGTAACCGTGTCAATGAGAGATGTTACACAAAGTGTTATGATTTATTTAGGGATTCCTTTTTTATTGGGCTTTTTAAGCCGTTACTGTCTAACTAACTGGAAAGGCTTGGAATGGTACAATAGGGATTTTATTCCTAAAATAGCTCCGTTAACTTTATATGCACTTCTATTTACGATTGTACTTATGTTCAGTCTGAAAGGAGATACGATTTTAGAACTACCATTGGATGTTTTAAAAGTAGCGATACCATTAATAGTATATTTTGTATTAATGTTCTTCGTGAGTTTCTTTATAAGTAAGTCATTCAATGTTCCGTATGATAAAAATGCTTCTATAGCTTTTACAGCAACAGGGAATAATTTTGAATTAGCGATTGCCGTAGCAATTGCTGTATTTGGAATACACTCTCAACAGGCATTTGTAGGGGTAATCGGACCATTAGTAGAAGTACCTGTTTTAATAGTACTTGTACGAATAAGTTTATGGTTAAAGAAAAAGATTTATAAGTAGAAATTTCAATAGAATAGACCTGAATAACTCAGGTCTATTCTAATTCATATATTTTAAAACCTTTTACACTGTGTTTTTTGAACAACTCTATATTTCTTATAAATTGCTAAAAAAACATCTCATAATTGAATGATAGCCTTATAAATTTGGAAAATCGAAAAGAAGCCCAAATACGCCCTGTTTTCAATCCTGTACCTATGCTATCTGACTGAAATTACAGGTGATTTATGGGCAAATTTCATTTTAGACTAAAATTTTTGAGTTTTTACATTTTGAAGACATTAAATTTATGGCCGTCAGGGTCTGCAAAGACAAACCCATAATAATTGTTCCCAAAATTCTCAGGTTCTGAAACAATGGTACCACCGGCTTTTTTAACTTCTTCAGCCCATTGATCTACGTGCTCACTGGTTTCTGCTGAAAGGGTAAATATGACCTCATTGGAAGTTTGGGAATTACCAAAGGAGACCCCTTTTACATTGGTTTCGAGGATGTTTTTCAGAAAGAAGTGGATGACGAAATTATTTTCTCCGAAAAAGAAGCTTACTAATTCATTAGATGTATGTGGATTGTTTGGGGTACATCCCACGGCTTCATAAAACTTTTGGGTGCGTTCCAGATCGGCAACTGCCAGATTGGCCCAGATCATTTTAGGTTTCATATACGTCTATTTTTTGGTTAGAGTAAAATTAACTCCTTTTAAAAAGATAAAGATTGTCATGTGGCAAGATTTTGTATTTTTATTGGGAAAAAGTAACAGGAGAGAGGTTTATTGTTGATTGATTTAACATAATATATTTGAAGATAAAAGAAATAATGGAATTAAGAAGTGAAATAGAACCGGATTTTGAAACGGCTGGAAAACGATACCCTGAAATCTTGAGACTTATTCTGGAATATACGGATTATTGTGATGAACATGGAGACGAAGATTCCACTAAATATAAAAAACTGGAAGACAGGCTTCATGTTATGACGGGAAAAGAAATGTTTCAGTTTAATCTTTGGGAATGGTGGGAAGGAGATGGGGCAGAGCATCTGTCTTTTGATATCAGCTTACCAAATCCTCAAATGGTGGCGGATATTACCAAAGATGAGCTGTCCGAAATTGTAAGAAGAATGAAAACTTTTGAAATTCCGGACCCTGATGATTTATCTTTTAAGGGAATTTTTTATAATTATATCTGTTTCGGAAGCAGCTATTTTCCTGATTTTTTAAAATTGAATTTCAAGGGGTATGATATTAAACTGTTTCAGTCTCATAAAGATAAAGATGGTAACTATTATGAATACAGCCATGAAGAGATAGCAGATACATTATGGAATAACGGACTTAATAACCACGAAAAAAATAAAAAATGAATGATACTATAATCAATAAAATCAAAGCTTTAGGTGGCAATACAGAGGCTGTAGATGTTGATAAAAGCTTTGCAGAGAATTGGAAACAGATAAAGTTTACTCACTATTTGTACGATAAAGATTGGGATGTTTATGGAATTGACCAGTTTTATGAAGCGAATAAGGAATTGTATCAGAATCAGCAGGAGAAGTTCTACGAGAACCTGCTGGCACATTATTTTTCAGCTCATGATCTGGCGTATGGACAGTATTTTGTGAAAGATTGGATGTTTACACCTTTTAAGGAAGGCTCAGAAGACCAGGAAGAATTCGATGATTTGATTGATGAAGACTATGTACAGGGTGTTGTAGGGATTTCTAAACCTGAATTTCTCTGCATATTGTATTCCTATGGATATCCGGATCATTATTTTATCTGTACGGAAGATTGTGACCAATCGAATCCAACGGTTTACAGTACGGATCATGAAGTTTATTTTGATGAGCTTGACAATAAAGGCAATCTTGATGAGTTTCTGGATCAGTTTATGACGAAAGATGAGTTCCGGGAAGTTGTTAAAGGTTATTTGGAAGAGAAGCTTGGGAAATAGAGGTTTTTTAACTGGACCAGATGCTGGAAGAGGGAAGTAATTGAAGTGATAATGAAGAACTTTATCTCTTTTTTAGGTTAAAAGATGCCTTTTAAACCATTACAGAAAATGATAATTTTTAAGATCCTTAACAGGTAATCAATAAATGTTTTCAGAGTTAAAAGCTAAAGGCATTCAGAGTCTTATCATTGAGATCAGAGACAATGGTGACAGAAATTCTGGGCTTGGTGATGAGCTTTTAAAATATTTAGTATCAAAGTCATTTTCACAATTTGAAATGTGCCTGTCTGATACAGTGATATGCGTAAAGAATATTTGAATAAATCCTCAGGAATCAATTCTACGGAATTTAAAAATTATGTAAGCGGATTATTCAGAACTATAGGCATTATAGATCACTCAAAAAAAATAATTGAACTAAGATAAGAATGAATGATTTATAGGAAAATATATATTTGCTGACAAACGGCCAGAATTTTATTATTTCAACTTAAGAATTTGTAGAGAGGTATTGGCATCATGAGAATGACAGGAATGGTATAATGTCTGATATTCAGATTCAGTTTGAGGAATCTCTGAATTATGTGCTGGAGACCCTTATAAAAGAGATAGCAATACTCTTTTCCGTAACATTATATTTTTCCTATAATTTATATTATGTTAAATTGTGTATATTTCAGAATTTAAAATCTTCTCATCTTGAACACCATTTCTTTGATATTACACAACTATAACCCATGTCCGATCTTTGCTATTTTATTCTCGAAGTTATCTCATCGAATTTTTCAAGCAACAATAGTTTATATAGTTCAGCAACTTCTTTCCAATCGTTAGCTTGATATTTAATTTCTTTTTGTTCAAAAATTACAGAAAGTTACAGATCTTTATTTACCTCGATCACGTTTTCATCATGGGTTATAACTGAAACCCAGAAAACTCCATGCTCGTCATCCATTAATTGAATGTCTTTTATCGCTTTTACTATATCCTTTTCATCAATATTGTCTTTCTGATATCCTTCAGCATATTGTATGTAATTTTCTGTCATTACGTTTTAGATGGTTTGTTATTTTTGTATGAATATAAGGATTAGACAGTTATTTTTCCTTAAGAATCTGTTGTAATATTAATGCTGTTGCTTTAGCATCGTCTAATGCTCTATGAAATTTAAAATCTTCTTTTATATTCATTTTTTCTAAAACTCTTTCCAATGAAATTCCAGATGTAGAAATGTTTTTTTTAGCCAGCCAATAAACCCCTAATGCTCTGATATCAAAACCTCCACCAACAAAATATTTGTTATAATCTAATCCAAATTCTGTAAATTCTTTCCTCAAAAGCGGTAAATCATAGTACAACCCCCAACCTGCTAGCGTTGATTTGTTTTTTTCTCCGTACCAATCCAAAAACTGGAGAATGGCTTCATCAAAATACTTTTCATTTTCAACCATTTCATTGGTAATGTTTGTAATCTCCGTAATTTCAGGTAGAATTGGAAAATGTTTTGGTTGTATTAAAATTGAAAATTCACTTTTTATTTCAAAAGTCTTCTTGTCTAATTTTACAGCCCCTATTTCTATTATATTGGTTTCATTTATTTCGTTTTTTCCAAAAGTTTTGCAACTTCCTTCTAAATCATAAATCACCAAATCACTTGAGAACTTCATATAAATGTTGTATTTATTAACAATTTCTCAAAGGTATATTCTTACTACGCAATCTATTGGCGTATATTATCTTTTTAAAATATTGTATTAGGAAAATGCAAAAATTAGGTTTTGGTATGATACAAAAGTTCTAAGCCCTTGGGAGTGGAAAAAACAAGAAAAGTTTAAATATGTATTTTTATAATTTAACATAAAATATCTCTTATTGGTGATTATATTTCTATATTTAATTTGTAATTTTAAAATAATTATCAACAATAAATAAATATGGCAATTGATTTATATAAGAACGCTGCTAAATCTTTAGTGGGAAATAAAGCATTTAATTTAATGATAGTCGCTAAGGCAGGAATTGCTGTTCCACCAGGATTTGTCATTAACGGTTCTGAAAATATTTCAGATAAAAAACTTACAAAATTGTATGATAAATTTATATCTCATGGAAAAGTTTCAGTTAGGTCAAGCTCTGATAAAGAAGATGGAAAAAAGAAATCAGCAGCAGGTATTTATAAAACATTGCTAGATGTTTCTTCTGATAAAATAGGGATATCTCTTCAAGCTGTAAGAGAATATTCTAAAAAGAGCAAAAATATTCCCGTGATTGTACAAAAGCAGATTGATGCAAAGATGTCTGGAGTGGCTTTTTCAATAAATCCAGTTAATGGAGACAATGATATTTACATTGAATATAACAAAGGGCGATGCGAGAATATAGTGTCTGGAAGCATCATCCCCAAAACGGTTTCCTTAAAAAAGAAATCTTATGAAGATAATGAAGACATCCCATTAACATTGTATGAATACATAATTCGTCTTGAGATGATTTTTAAAAAGGCTGTGGATATTGAGTGGTGTATAGACCATGACGAAAAAGTATGGATATTACAGTGTAGAGCTATAACTGTGATCCCATCCGATTCTTTTCGATATGCATGGTCAACACACGAACCACTTTGGGCAATGGAGCAGGCTTTTAAAACAAGATGTGAAGATGAGGAAAATGGCAGTAGTGAACTTTATCTTCATAGGGAAATTATTTATAGCAGAGATTTAAGCGGAGTATTTGATTGCTACATTGGGCTTAATGACCACATTTCAGCATTAAAATATTCAATGAAAGTACTTTCTAAACAATATGATTACATTGATCCCATTGAATTTATTGAACGTCCAAAATCATTTTCAAAAGATACTGCTGCTGATTATTTCAGAATGCTATCATCACATTACTGTAAATATATCCGATATTATATGCGTTCAGAACCTATCGTAACTGACATCATTGAAAGGAAGTTGTTATTAAGGTGGTCTCATAATGAAATTGCAGGGCTGTTATCGGCTGATAACGATGACTTAATGTTTCGTGAGCAAGAAGACTTTTCATCTTTAAATGACAGTAGTGATTGCAGTATACTTAACCACATAAATAAATACCCTTATTTAGCTATTAACTACAAAACTAAAAATGAAATGATAGAAGGAGTGAGAAGGCAGTATAAAATAAAGGATAAGGATAAGGATAAGGATAAGGATAAAGAGGATAATTTTCAATTGACTCTGGATAGTGATTTAATCTTTTTGAAAAAATTATCAATTGAAAGAATGAATGTAAAGAAAGGTTGGGCTGGGGTTTATTTTTACATGTTGGAACTAATGGAGTGGATTTATGAAAACTACAATGTATCTCAGAGTGATTTATATCAGTATTATCTTGCTGATGACATCGTGGCCTTAATCAAAAATAATATTAAGCTATCACAGGCAGAGAAAAATAAAAGGAGCCTCGGTGTGTTAATGAAAAGAAAGAAGAATAAACAAATGACACCGCGCATTTACTTTGGTGAATCATTTGAGAATAACTATTCACCCACACCATTATTAGACAGCATTCTTTTTGGAATACCATCTCTGAACAGAAATGTTCATGGTATTGTGAAGATAATTAATTATAAGTCAATAGTGGAACCTCATGATTACATTGATAAAATAATTGTCACGGAAATGACGCAACCTAATATGGTAGCTCTATTCAGAAAATGCAAAGGGATCATTACAGATGAAGGTGGAATATTGTCACACGCTTGTATACTATCAAGAGAATATGATATTCCTTGTATTGTTGGAACATCAAATTCGACGAATATCCTCCAAGATGGGGATGAAATTATCATGTGGGCAGATGGCCATATTTCTTATGAATAATAAAGGTTATATTTAGTTAACAATAAAAAAATCATAAATCACCAAATCACTTGAGAACTTCATATAAATGTTGTATTTATTAACAATCTCTCAAAGGTATGTTCTTACTACGCAATCTATTCGCGTATAGTATCGTTTTCTGAGATTTATTGTTGATTCATTTTATAATCAAAAAAAAATTTAAGAGTTGTGTGAAAACTAAATCTATCTATTTTAATTCGGATTTTGCTGTTGAAAGCCTTTCCTATGTTTCTTCAAATGCCTTACGAATTATTCCTTTCTTTTTGTTTACTATTAATCTCAATTTTATTGTAATCAGTCCATCGTTTTAAGTTCCTGACCATTCTTTTTAAATGATCTTCATTCAGGAAGATATTTGTCCAGTAATCAAATCTGTCGCACTGAACACTTATATAATAGGTCATAATTGCCAAACATGCATAAGGTAAAAACTTTTTTTCTTCATTACTAATTTCAGTTACAGTCTCGTAACCTTTTATAAAACTATCAGCTTTTGCCTGATATTCTTCTTCGTTCAGATTGGTTGTAAATAACTGAAATAGAAAATAAGAAATGTCAAAGCATAAATAGCCATTACCACAAAAATCAAAGTCAAAAAATGTTATTTCTTTTTCATTGTCAATATGCAAATTATCAAACCAAACATCAAGATGAACAGTTCCATACCTCATTTTCTGTTTGTCAATATTTTCCATTTTTAGCGTTAAGAAAGCAGAAAGGGTTTCTAAAAATTCGATTTCATTAGTATTTTTACTATAGAATTCTTTTGTTCTTGCAACAGGGTTATCAAGCAGGTTGTGAGCATTGTAAGATATTCTCATCAGTTCGAGATCTTCTGTTGATTGATGGACCTTTGCTAGTGCCTGACCAATCAGAAAGCTTGTTTGTCCTGAAAAAATTGCTGTTTTTATACCTTTTGCGTACGAAAATAAAACGCCAAACCTAGTACCTTCAGGTGCTTCAATCTCTTGAATGAATTGGCCCGATTTATCAGCTATTGGAAAAGCAACTTGTCGGTCTTCATCCTTTAGAAGAATTAAAAGCCTTAATTCTTCTTCGATTTCTAATTTAGTGCGCCAGTTATGGGTGTAAACTCTAAAAACGTATTTGTTTTCGTCATCATGAACAATGTATAAATGATTCATAGCAAGTCGAAATATGCTACATTGTGTTTTATCGGTTAGTGTATACTTCTGTTGAATAAATTTACCAAGTTCATTTGGTGAAAGTGTACTGTTTATGGTAGGAAATCTCTCTGTCATTAATTCTTAGTTCGTAGTTGGTTATTAAATAATGGATCAACCAAAGATATTCACTATAAAATATATAGTGTACTCTCCTATTAATATTATTATTGATTTATTTTATTAATTAAACTCCAGCTCGTCAAAATCCCTTATTTCAGATAATTTGATAAGCTGTTCAAACTTGATAGGTTCCCAAGTATCTTTGTACTTGACTTCATAATGATCTCCATCATCCTCTTTATTTAAGTTGTCTTTTGTAAGTTTCTTTTTTGTCAGAAAATTAATACTCACTTCATATTGAGGCACCGGACCTCTGCTTGAATATGAATCATAGCCAATGAGTTCCATATCTCCATTTTGATACCTAAAAGTGTACCCCCAACTCCCATATCTGCCATGCCCATAATCGATATGCAGGTTTCCTTTTTCTATGCTTACACTCAGTTCAGGGGCAAAATATACACCACCATCCTCATTTTCAGATGAAAAGCAATTGTAGTTTTTGGAGGCTAACTCATAGTAATTACCTTTATTCAAGAGTACAATAATCCCTCTTCGGTTTCGGTCTAATTCACCACGGTTTTCATCCTTTATAACTCTACTTTTGTCTGTGCCTTTGATGATGAGTACGATGTCTTCTAACCCGTCTTTGTTCAGATCTCCTTTTATTTCGTTCCAGCCTTCAGCAGAAATTCCGCCTTCATATTTGTTGATGACATATCCTTTTGGTATAAAGTCATTTGGATTTTTCTTTCCTTCAGTATTTTGAGAGGAATGATCTACAGTAATGTTATTCTGTTGTTCTTTTTGAACTTCTGTACTTTGGGTTTCTACTGATTTTTGCTTTTCATTTTTACAGGATTGTAACGCAAAAGTAAAGGCAAGAAATATGATTACTTTTTTCATGGTTTTTTATGTTGTTCCAGTAGGATCACTTATTTATTAACGAATATAAATAATTTTTACAGTTTTATAAAACTTCTATTATGATATAAGTGGTTCCCTCCTATTTTTATTCTGTATCTCTTTAAGAAGCAATTGTTTCTCTGCTCCACTCAGATTACTGCTGTTTCCATCTAACGCGTATTGGTCCTGCTTACACCACTCTATCATCCGGATTATCCCACTTTTGGTTTTGTATTTCTAATCAATACTTATTTCAAAAGTATCATCATTCCTAATTAGTATTTCGGGTTTATCAAGCTGGGCTATAATATTCTCTTTTTCCTTATGATAATCCTGAATGAAAATTTCCCGAAGTTTGGGTAGTGTATTCAAGAGGCTGAGATCCGAGATATCCCCTAGATAGAATGCTAATTGTTCCAGATTCTTAAGATTTTCTATACCTTCGAGACTTTTAATGTCATTATTTTCCAGATTAAGTTTTTTTAAACTGGTAAGATTTTTCAATTTGGAGAAATCAGAAACACCACACTCAGTAAGATCTAATTCTTCAAGACTTGGCAGATTTTCAAAAGAAACAATGTCGTCAAAATTAATATAATCAAATACAATAGTTTTTAACTTTTCTAATCCGTTAATGGCTATTTTTTGATTAGACCATAGATTGAGTTCAAGCTTTTCAAGGTTTGGAAATTTTTCCAGTGAAGATACTTCGTAATTTTCTGGAACATGCAAGTCCAATATCTTTACTTGCTCCAGTTTAGGGAATTTATTGATAGTTTCTTCTTTTACCACCAATTTCTCAAGTAAAGGTAAAGTGGTCAATTCTTGCAGATCACCATCATCATCCACCTCAAGCATTTTTAAAGATTTCAGATGGCTTATTCCTTTAAAATAGATATCATCATTTGAATCGAGGTGCAATTTTTCCACATTTTTTAATTGCTGTAAGTCCAGTATTATTGGTCTTTTAATTTTCTGCTTTAGTCCAAAAACATTCAGATAAAGATCTTTGAGGGATTCAATAGAAAGGATGTCCTGTGCGAGCTCAATAGAATCTACATCAATCCAAAGCTTTTCCAACGCATTAAAATGCTTCAACTGATCCAGGTTTAGGATTATCTCTTTTTCATAAATAGTAATTTTTTTTAAATGCCCTTTCAGTGGCAGAAGTTTTTTAAGATGTATATATTTTGGTTCGTTGTAATCGGCTGATAATGTGATTTCTTCCAGTTTCGTAAAATATTTGAATGCTTTCTGATTTTTAACTTTTGTGCTGCTAAAGTTAACCTCTTGAATTTTTGGAGCTACTAATACATAATCTTTCAGATCTATTGAACATTTATTAAAATCTAAATGATCTAATATCGGAAAGTCCTTTAAAATATGGGTATTCATAAGATGATAACCATTTACCAAAAGGTCTCGTACAAATGGAGCGATTGATACCAGCATTTCTGTATTAAAATCAGGGGTTATCCAATTTTTATTTGCCCAATAATCCATCATATGTTCTGGTGCTATCATCACAAATTCTAATTCAAATTGTTTCCCATCATAATCCGGTATACTGAGGTCATTAACTTGTAAAGGAGGATGTACATAGAGCCTTTTCAGAGAGGAAAATTGGTGAATATTTTTTAAACTTTCCACTTCGCAATTGTTTAACTTTATAGAATCTAAGCTGTTAGAAATGGGCAGGAAGGGATCGAAATCCTTTATGTACATATTTTTAAAATGTATCACAGAGCTTCCTTTATCTGTTTTTCCCTGATACTGAATAACATTTTCCTGTTCAATGATGTTGGAATTATCAATGGTAAGATAATATAAATCTGGAAAAAGATTTAATTCACTTATATTGTGTACGGTACAGTTAATAAACTTAACGTATTCAAGATGGTTAGAAATAGGTGAGAAAAACCCAGGATGTGGAACAATCATATTTTCCAGGTTCAAAAATTGAAAATTATAACGTGTTTCCTCAACCTTTGTTGCTTCAGGATTAAAAGTTCCCTCACTGGGGACTGTACATTTATTTAGGGTAAGAGAATATAGTTTTATTTTGTGTAAATCCTGTATGTCATCAATCGAACATTCTATTAATGTCAGATATTTGAGTGTTTCAAAGATAGGTTCGAGAACTGAGAAATTTTCAAAATGCAGGTTTGAAAGACATAATTTATTCATACCAGAAGAATGAGAGTTTCCGCTCATCTCAGTATTTCTCTCCGATTTTTCTAATTTGATATTGAGAGCATTCTCTAATTGGCTGACAATAGTAGTAATATCACTCATTTTTTTAATTAAAGCTAACGTTGGTTTTTATAGTTTTGTTAAAAATAATTAAATATATAATAATAACAAGTTCTTATTGAAAAGTGTTAAAGAATTTTCAATATATTAAACCGAGTATCAGATAAGTGAATTTGATAAAGAAAACCTATCATAACAATTAAGCCCCAAAATCTATGATTCTGGGGCTTAATCTATAAAATTAGGTATTGGACAAACTTATCGTAAAAGAAAATAATTTATTTCTTAACTATTTTAGTGAAAACTGTATTGCCTTTTAGTAGATAATTTCCTGATGGATATTCTGTTAGGTCGATACGGTTACTTCCTTTACTTAAAGTCATATTTTTAATGAGCTTACCTGTGATGTCATATAAATAAACATTTTCGTTAGCTGCAGACTCCACAGTGATCACTCCTGTTGTTGGATTTGGATAAGCTGGGGTCTTAGCTTGTTTTACTGTTTCAGCAGTTGCTAAGGTTGAATTGCAGCTGGCATTATAAGCATCTCCATTAATATTAAAACCTTTGTTTACCAATTGAGCTCTTGCCATAATGGCTTGTGGTGTAGAATAAGTTAATCCTGCTGCTTCTATAACTCCAATTGCGGATCCTAAGTTTGATAATGTAGGATTATTGCTGAGAGCAATTAGAAATTTATTATAATTAATACATGATAAACCAGAATTATTAAATCCGAAATATACATAGGCTGAAGGAACATTTTGAAAGCTGATATTCCAGGCAGAAATATCCTGATTAAAAAGCGTAGCACCATTAAACATCATAAAACCATAAGCACCTCCAACTTTACTAACATCCCAGTTTCCAATAGGCTGATTAAATGACGAAGCATCGGTAAACATCTGGTCAAAATTTACTACTTTACTGGTGTTCCAATTATTAAGGGGCTGATTAAAGGATTTAGCATTAGAGAACATATAACGGAAATTCGTCGCATTGCTTGTATTCCATGAATTTAATGGCTGGTTGAACGCTACCGCATCCTGGAACATTGAAATGAAATTGGTTCCGGACGAGGTATTCCAGGCAGAAATATTTTGATTAAAAGCTGAAGCTGAAGAAAACATATCCCGAAAATCGGTTACTTTCGCTGTATTCCAGGTTCCAATATTCTGGTTAAACAATTTGGCTTTGTTAAACATACCATTCATATTCGTAATGGTGCTTGTGTTCCAGTTAGAAAATGAATCATTTCCAATCAGAGATGGACAATTAGAGAACATTTGTGATACATTGTTTATTTGGCTTAAATTAGGCGTATCTGTAGCCGTTACGTTAAGATTCTGACAATATGCAAAACCCTGAGTAAATTGCTGAAGCCAAAGTATATCTCCCCATTGACTCACTTCAAAGAGTTCCGGATTTCCGGTGGCATTCATATAAGCACTGCCTTTAAATCCATAAAATAATCCATTACCGTTGGATACTTTCACTTTGTAGGTTGCCTGGATTGGATTGGTATGTAAAGGAGTACCAAAAGAAATAGTCGTAAAAGTACTGGTATTAGAGGTTACAGAAAGAATTCCATTATGCTGAGGATATCCTACTTCTTCCCAGCTAATCGTGTAGTTGGTTCCTGTCCCGCCAAAAGAGATTGCATTATCGATGGTACCAGTGATATTAGGTTTCCACACCGTAATAAATTCATTCTGTGCATAAGAAATGAAAAATAGAAAAAGAAAAATGATTACTAGTTGTTTTTTGAACATAATTTAAAATAATAATTTTAGGTTAATAGTTTGATTTAATAAGATGATGACTTCCCGGGGTTCTTGATCTTATCTCTAATACAAAGATATAGATTCATAGCGACAGAACTTGTCGTATTAAATTTTATAA